>JBDNHU010000654.1:0-2499 GCA_041688615.1 Mariniblastus sp.
ATGGCCAGGTCATCCAAGATCTGCTTACTTGACGCCGTCACCCACTTGGCCTGGTCACCGACAGGCTATCGGCTCATCGATCCGACTTTCCTAGCAACGTCGCGGCCCGACGCGGCCCGTGGCGAAACGGACTGAAACTTCAAGCCTCAAGCCCTAGATGACTCACGGGCTTCTGGCAATTTCCCCCGATCTTCTTACAATGGGAAAGAATTCTCTATTCGCTTAGCTTCACGCGTTGGCCGGCGTAATCCCGCCATTTTCTACTCTTGTTCAACTGTGTCCTAACCATGAATCTATCGATCCGCCGACTTGTTTGCTTGCTCTGCTTAGCGCTTCTTTGGGGATCGGTTTCATTCGTGCACGCGCGACAGGAGGTCACCACTTCGCCAGCCGAAACTTCCTCGCTGCAATCGCCTGTCACGTTAAAGGAAGCAGCCCACGGTAAGTTCAAAGTTGGCGTTGGTGTTTCAGCCAGGATCGCGACCTCCGAACAAGATTGGCCGCTGTTGACTTCGCAGTTCAGCATCATTACTCCGGAAAATTGTATGAAACCACAGGCGATTTAGCCTAACGAAGGCGATTTCCACTTCCAAGATGCAGACGTGTTTATGAAATTCGCCGTACAACAGAAATTGCAAGTGGTTGGCCATTGTTTAGTTTGGGCAAAAGATGATCGCACCCCTTCCTGGTGGTTAAAGGACGGTGAGATAGATGTTTCTAAGGCCGTTCTCCTGCTACGAATGAAGAAACACATCGATACCGTCACACAACGATACGGTGACAAAATTTCGATGTGGGATGTGGTCAACGAAGCATTGTCCGATGGCGGTGAAGGTTACCTGCGGGATCCGGTTTGGAGTCGCACTGCTAACGAAGAATTCATCGTCAAGGCATTTCAGTACGCTCGCGAAAATTGCCCCGATGCTTTGTTAATTTACAATGACTATCAATGTGACCTGCCTAGCAAACGTGCAAAACTTGTTCGACTCTTAAAGTCACTCAAGGCTCAAGGTGCCCCCGTCGATGCTATGGGCCTGCAAGGTCACTACGAACTGGATAGTGTGCCGTTCAAAGATTTGGAAGCAACCTTTGCCGCGATGCGCGAAATTGGCATGAAAGTGGTAATTTCGGAACTTGATATCGATGTCGTCAAACGCAATAAATGGTGGTCCGAAGGTGGAAAGTATCGCGAGGAATTGGCAAGCTTTGATCCTTACAAGAATGGTTGCCCACCAGAGATTTTACAACGTCAAGCCGATCAATATGCTGAGCTGTTTCGAATCTTTGCTGCCAACTGCGATGTGATCGCTCGAGTTTCTTTTTGGAATTTACACGACGGACAGAGTTGGCTGAATTACTTCCCATGGCAACGAACCAATCATCCACTTTTGTTTGATCGCCAAGGTGTGTCCAAGCCGGCCTACGATGCGGTAATCAAAGCGATGCAACCAAACATTAAGGAGTAATTTTTAAACACCTGACGCTGCAGGTTCTGCCGTTTAGCCGCCGCCTGCGACAGGCGTCAACCTAGAAGCGTCAACCTGATTGTAGTCACCCCAATACCGCCCCAAAAGCAAGAGCAGAAACCAAAATAGCTTACACCAGCGATATCCGTCTCTTGAACGTAGCCGCTAGCCCAAAGATACGGCCCCAAGATACGGCCCCAAGAGAGCAAGCTAGACAAGATTGCGACTAAAATTTTTCACGTCATGTCCCCGTTACTTGAAAACGTAAAAGCCTAATTACACCGAAAAACCGTGCCCGCAAACCGCGCAAAGAATCGTGCAGCGATGCGGGCATCCATTTGACCTCAGACCAACCCGAATTCAATTAAAATGGAACCCTATTCAATGAAAGATCAAGGCGTAGACCGATACGTTCTAGAAGTCTGCATCGCCAGCGTCGAAGATGCCGTTGCCGCAACCCAAGGCGGTGCGGACCGACTGGAATTGAACGTTGCCTTGGAACTGGGCGGGTTAACACCGACGGTCGGCCTTCTTCAGCAAGTCAAGAACGCCACTCAACTTCCCGTCGTGGTGATGCTGCGACCGCGTCCCGGAAACTTCTACTATTCCAACGAAGAAATCCTAGTGATGCAACACGATGCCGAACGACTATTGGCCGCAGGCGCCGACGGATTAGTCTTCGGCTTCTTGGACGATCAACTCCGCCTTGACCGTGGTAAAACTAGTCAGTTTCTTGACATTGCTTCGGACGGGCAAAAGATCTTTCACCGCGCCTTCGACTGCGCCAGCGATCCTATCCAAAGCCTTTCCATACTAGCAGAATTGGGCATTGATCGTATCCTGACGTCCGGCCAACAACCGTCGGCAATTGACGGAATCGATTGCCTGAAACAACTGACCCAACGGACGAAAGAACAGCATCTCTCCATCGAGATCATGGTCGGCAGTGGCGTTCGTAGCCAAAACGTGGCGCAAATCATCCAGCAAACCCACTGCCAACAAGTGCATGGCACGTTTAGCGTTCCCTACCAAA
>JBDNHU010000655.1:0-6843 GCA_041688615.1 Mariniblastus sp.
CCTGAGACTGAACAATTCGAATAGACGATCGCACCGACCAGGTATGCATTCCGCCTAAATCCTTGTCGCGATGATCCTTGTCGCGGTGATCTTTGTCGCGATGATCTTTGTCGCGATGATCTTTGTCGCGATGATCTTTGTCGCGATGATCTTTGTCGCGATGATCCTTGTCGCCTAGATCTTTGTCGCGATGTTTCCAATAATGTCGATTGCTTGGTGGATTTGTTTCTTACTGACATAGGGCGCGGGACCAAGTCGTAGGTATTCGCCTCGGCTATCGCTTGAAACTCCGTGCTCTTTCAAATGCTTGACCCAGAGTGAAGCCTGAGCCGTTCTTAATGGCAGGAAGCCGCCGAGTTCTTCCAATGAGTGGGAAGGAAGTGCTAACGTGTTTGGCGAAATCTTAAGGCTGGTGATGCCATCGTATAGCATCTTGAGTTGCTGTTGATTGATATTGCGAAGTCGGACAGCGGTTAGCTGTTGCTGTTCAAAGAATTCGAAGACAGCGGCAGCGCGATAGTGACTGGTGGGGTCATAAGTGGAACCGGCGAAGGCGGCGTGCCCGGGACCATAAGCGACACTTTGGTTGGATCGTAGTTGGTCTAAAATTGCAAATTCAGCAAACCAACCCGTAATCAGGGGACGCCAACTAGATGGCTTAATGGGTTCTTGATTTGAAGCAGATGGATTTGAAGCAAATGGATTTGAAGCAGATGGATTTGAAGCAGATGGATTTGAAGCAGATTGTGTGGTGGTGCTAAGGTCGCTTTGGGCATTGGGAAACGGAGGGATTCGCATGAAGCAATTGCCTTCGCCCGCCTGCAAGTATTTATAGCCGCCGCCCACCAAGAAGGCCGATTGCAAGTGCCACGACTGGATGTCGAAGGGCACAATATTCAGAACGTGGTAGAGATCTACTAGGCAAGGGATCTGCTGTTCTGCTGCTGCAACGGCGACATTTCCAACTTTCGAAAAAATCTGACCGCTCTCAAAGAAAACGCCTGACACCATCATTGCCACGGTATCTTGATCGATTGCTTGGCTCAGTCGCTGGTCCAGTGAGGCAAGAGGTTGGACTTCAATTTGCTGGATGGTAACGCCTTCTTCACCCAGTCGAGTCAACTGCCGTCGCATCGCATGAAATTCACCTGTGGTGGTAATGATTTTCGGTCTTTTCTTGGCGCGAAATGGAAGGCAAGATAAGAAGCGAAGCAATAAATCATGTGTCGAACCGGCCAACGCAATTTCCGCATCAGGTTGACCGATCAGTTTGCCATAAAACGAGCGAACTTGGTCAGCCTTCTCAAAAGCGGCAGCCCATTTATCGTCAATGAATTTTGCCGCGTCCCGGTAAGCCAGTATTTGCCCGTCGAGTGCTACGTTTGGCCAAGCTTGGTGTGAGTGTCCCGACAACAAGATTCGTTGGGCGACATTGAAGTCGCTGTAGTGCTCTTGCAGAGGATTTTCATCGGTTTGAAGCAACAGATCTAGCATGGAATCGGTCCCAGGATTAATGCATTAGCGGTATGAAAACAGTTTGGCATACCTTTGGTAGGTGGTGCTAGCAGGGCGATGATTTTTTCATCAATCCTTTGATTTTCCAGCAATTATGCTCAAGGAATCAGAATTCAACTGCAATCAATCTTGCCAGTATTGTCTAGATTTCTTATACGACTAAGAGACGCACAACGTCATCAATCCAACAACGCCGCTAATTTTTTAGTTGGCGACCCTGCGTTAGATTTATATGCAGCCTTGAGTCAGTGCCCCACCTTAAGATTGAACGAGTTACCCAGACGATGCAATTCCCCGAACGTCCTACCGTTTACCTTGATGTAAGCCAAATGATGGGGAATCGGCTAAATACTGGTATTCAACGGGTTGTGCGTAATTTGGCTCGAGTGGGTCCGGAAGTTTGTGCAGAATTTCGTTACAATTGTCGCTTGGTGCATGCAATTGGCGGCCATTTCTATCGACTGCGTTATGAGATGATTGATAACCAATCACCGCTTTTTGTTTCGCGATTGGTTCGGCGAAGTCTGGGGCGAAAAATTGTCCAGGAAGCTGTCCCTCGATTCTCCAAACCATTGCAACCGTTGTCGACCGATTTGATGATCACTTTGAACGCGACTTGGGATCAACAAGGTTGGTGTCAGGCACTTGAGGATATCAAAAAACAGTGTCATACGTCGAGTGTGGTCTACGATTTGATTCCGATTACTGCGGCACAGTTTCATACTCCGGACTTGTGTCAGCGATTTTCCAGCTGGTTTGCCCAATTGGTCAACGTCAGTCATCATTTGGTTGGGATCTCGCGTCATGTTCGAAATGAGATCGATGATTACTTGCAAAAATCCTTCGATTTGCTGTCTCCGCGGCCCACGACATCCTATTTTCGGCTTGGAACTGAATTACTTTCTACTGCTGTTACTGATGCGAAGCCAGCAATTTGGGCAGCTACGCGTGAATACGATACGGTAGTTCGCCCTGCCCTTCGAGAATTTCTTGGGTCTGGCGAAACGACTCTGCTTTCGGTTGGCACAATTGAACCCCGGAAGAACCACGCGGTGCTGCTGGCCGCTTGTCAAAAGCTTTGGCAACAGGGTTGGGCTGGGCGATTGTTGTTAATTGGCCGCATCGGATGGAAGAATTCTTCGCTGTGTCAAGCGATCCAAACGATTCCTGATAGCCGCTTGTTGCATCTTCAAGATGCCGGTGATTCCGAACTACGCTATGCTTACGGGAAAAGTTCTGCGTTGGTATTTCCCTCGTGGGAAGAAGGTTTTGGCTTACCGTTGGTCGAGGCATTGCAGAATCAGTTGCCGGTCATTGTCAGTGATATTCCAATTCACCGGGAAGTTGCTGGTGGATATTGCCAGTTCTTTTCACCTGATAAACCCGAGCAGTTAATAAGTCGAATCGTTACAGCGGAAAATGATCGTTTTCGCGAGTTGAAATCAAAGGCAGCTGGATTCCAGGCCATTGATTGGAAGCAGAGTTTTCACCTATTGTTGTGCGATGCAATTGTTGCCAGTCGCGGTTTCGTGGCAGCGCAAGAACAATCGATCAAGCATGGGGTGGGGGACGAAAATCGGGCAACACCCTTCGCGGCTTGATCTGAATTGAATCGATTACCAGATGCAACCGAGCCATAATGTTTGGTCTTATCACAAATTGAAAACACAAATCCCGGTATCTGACTTCGTGTTGGATTGACCTTAACTACAATCGTTTCGCGATGTGAGTCCACCGCCAAAATGAAACCTGTCGCTTTAATTACCGGAATTTCGGGCCAAGATGGTTCGTATCTCGCCGAGATGTTGACTTTAAAAGAGTACAACGTTGTCGGTACGGTTAAGAAAATTACTGACGAGATTCGCCATCTGATCGACAGCATCGATGCGGATATCGAATTGGTGGAAACGCCTGAGTTAACGGCAGATGCCATCGAGAAAATTGTGCGTTATGTTCAACCGAGTGAACTTTATAACCTGGCAGGGCAAAGTTCGGTAGGCAGAAGTTGGCATCAGACGACCGAGACGTTGGTGACCAACGGTCAGTCGGTTGTCTATTGGTTAGAAGCCATACGACGATTCAGTCCAAAGACACGATTCTTGCAGGCATCAAGTAGCGAAATTTTTGGTAAAGGCGGCAACCATCCGCTTTGTGAAGAAACGGCAATTGCTCCGATCAATCCCTACGGACTTTCTAAGTCGATTGCCCACGGTGTTGTGGTTAAGTATCGCGAGTGGTTTGGTTTGTTCCTGTGCAATGCGATTATGTTTAATCATGAATCACCCCGCAGAAGCACTTCCTTTGTATCGAGGAAGATTACCAACAGCGTTGCGCGAATCAAGCTTGGATTGCAAAAAGAATTGTTGTTGGGCAACCTGGAAGTCGTTCGGGACTGGGGATTTGCAGGCGATCACGTTGAAGCCCTGTGGAGAATGCTACAAATTCAGAACCCTGAAGACTTTGTCCTTGGAACGGGGCGAGCGTATTCGTTGCGGGATTTTGTGAAAGTTGCCTTTGAGTGTGTCGAGCTAGATTGGCAAAAGTATACGACTCAAGATCCTGATCTGTTTCGCCCGGCCGATGTTGAACGAGTGCAAGCGAATCCCGCTAAAGCTCGTTCGGTATTGGATTGGCGCCCTACCATTAGCTTTCGTGATTTGGTCAGCATGATGGTCAATCATGATCTTATGCTAATTCAGGCCGATATGGCGGCTGAATTGAGTATCGATCAGGTGCCAAAAGTTGATCAAGTCGATTCGAAACAAGAGGGCTAATCACTTGACCAATACGGCAGATCCGGATGGTTCATCCACGCAGACGGTAATTTTTACCGTGGTGACCAAGAATCACTTTCACTATGCAGTAGCGTTAGAGAAGAATGTTCGACGGTACAACCGGGATGCCAAGTTCGTCATTGTCGTAGCAGACTTGGACGATCCAACCATAGACGTTGGGCAATCGCCCCGGTGCGCGAGTTCTCCAGCTTTCGCGTCAGCAAGCGATAATCCATTGCCGTGGTTGGCACCACAGCATTGCCAGTGGAACGATGCTTTACGAAATCTGGATCATTGTCGAGTATTGCTTGCGGGCAGTGACGTCTGTGAATTTCCATTTCTACGGCTGGCATTTCAATACACCGCCTTGGAACTCACTTGTGCACTAAAGAGTCAAGCGGCTGGCTATTTTTTACGCCAAGGGTATTCCCGACTTCTGTATCTTGATGCGGACGTGCGAATCTTTTGTTCAACTGAAAAACTGCTAAGTGAATTGCATGATACAGGCGGCATCTTATTGACGCCGCACTATTTTCAAGCATTGCCCAGCGACGGGCGTTTTCCAAACAACATTGACATCTTGCGATGCGGGGCCTTCAACGCCGGGATCATTGGTTTCCAAGATCAGATGATCAATGCTGGCAAAGATCAATGCGGGTACGATCAAGTGATCTGTGGCAAGACGATCGAATTCGTTCGATGGTGGACCCAATGCTGCCAACACCAGTGTATTGTCGATCCACATGATGGAGTCTTTGTTGATCAGAAGTGGTTGGATCAGGCGCCTGCCTTGTTCCCAGAGACGCTGGTTTCGCGTGACCCGGGAATCAATGTGGGCTATTGGAATTTGCACGAACGCGACTTGAGTCTGGATCCGCAAACGGGCGCTCCAAAAGTGTTGTGCAAAGGCGTGACTAGTGATTTAAAAGCCTTCCACTTTAGTGGTGTGAACAGGGACGAGCCGGGTAAATTGTCTCGTCATCAGAATCGACACAAAGTCGCCAGAATGACCATTCTAGCCAATCTCTTACAAGACTATTTGGCTTCCCTGTGCGATGAAAGTGCCATCCACTATCAAAGCTTGCCGTATGGGTATTGTCAGCTTAATGATGGTACAGCAATGCAGGATGCCTGGCGAGAAGTTGTCAGGTTGCACTGTGACTTGCAGCTAAGTCCAAGTGGAAATCCGTTTCAGTTTTATGCTAATTCACAGGCGATCGATCGCCTACAACAAATGGTCAAGTCGATAGGCAATGGTCGTTTCCAATGGCGGTTGGATGGTATGCATAATCGCATTGCGACACTGCGGAAACGATTGCATCGACAACCACTTCGTCGTTTAGCGAAACTGTTGAAGAACGCATGGCGTCCGGCAGGGTAGGCGTCCGGCAGGGTAGGCGTCCGGCAGGGTAGGCGTCCGGCAGGGTAGGCGTCCGGCAGGGTAAGCGTCCAGCAGGGTAAGCAAACGGATCGGCACAGGGGGTTCGCTCAGTAGTCGCTCAGCGCCGGGGGCCGGCACAGCGGAGTTAGGCACAGCGGGGGTCGGCACAGCAGATAGGCAAGCACTGTGAATAAATCGGCCCAGCTGAAAACAGTAAGGCTCCGGATATTAGGTCGCCCGACCGCGGTTCTTTAATTCATCTCGCAGGCGAGCTGCAAGTTCGAACTGTTCGGTTTCCACAGCTTCGGCCAATTGTTCTTCCAAGGTCTTTCCAACTTCAAATCGGTTTCGCAGATCTTCGCGAATATCGACAAGTCGCTTAACCAATTCATCGTCGTTGAAATCTTCTTCAATTTCATAAGTGTCGTAGAAATCTGCGATCATTTTCAGACCAGCATTGATTTCTTCGATTGCCATCTCAGCATTTTCACCTTCGGAGACCCGTTGCAAAGCGAGTGACTGGGTCCGGTGAAAGATAACAAAAGGTCGATGTTGTTCGTGAGAATATGACCAATCTTGATTTGGCGAATGGCGCAAGCACGCGTCCATTAACGCCAAAGTATGATCCGCATCGCCAACGGCTCTGGCAAATTCTTTTAGTTGCATCCAGCAGATTCGGCGATGATAAAATTGAGCGAATTCACGATCCACTTCCATGCATTGATTAAAATCCAGTCGAAAGGGTTCATTTAAATCTTCAGTTTCAAGTGTTTGAATCCAATGCAAAATGCTTTGGCAATCATGAGGGGTTTGGCCGTCGGGGCGGCCAGAAGTTTCCATTTGTAGAAGCCCCATGTCGATTCGCAACTGAATGACCTCGCGCCCCTCGTGTTTCAAATGACGCGTTGTAACGACACCTGTATTGAAATTCCAATTATCTAGAATTCGGTCAATCGTTAGATCTTCGTCGCTCATTTTTTTCCTGTTTTGAATTTGCAGACAAATTAGAAGATGCCGCGTTCGAGTGCTGTTAGGGGGTGCGATCCGTCTGATGCGCCTTTTTCCAATGGATTGAATTGGTATTGAAAAAAAAGCAGGCTTCCCTGAAAAGTTGTTGTTACTACGCAATAACCTTCAGGAACGGAAGCCTGCCATGAAATTTTCTGTCAATTC
>JBDNHU010000099.1:0-8525 GCA_041688615.1 Mariniblastus sp.
GATCGTGATCGAGAAGTTATCTTTTTGAAATCGTAACAAGTAGTTATTTCGCAGCACTTCTCCACACGATTGCAGCTGCGCTTCTAAACGCACCAAATCGACCGCTTGCTTGGTCATCGAGGCCAACTGAACCGAGTTTCGACCGCACATCACATGCGCAACTGTCGCCCGTTGGCCATTAAGCCAATCAAACTGCCCTTCAACGCATACTCGGCATGTTTTCTTCATTGGCAGCTTTGCTAAGTTTACGGTGCGAAATTTTAGATTCCACAGATCAACGACGGTCAAATTTTGACTAACTTCGTCCCGATTCCCCGATAAAATCTTGATTGTTTCAGCGACTTGAATCGACGAAATCGCCTGAATCACTGTTCCAAGGATCCCGCCTGAATCGCATGTCGGCATAGCTCCGGCAGCTGGCGGACCTTCGGGCATTAAACAGGCAAAGCATGCGGTCACGCCAGGCACAATCGTCATCGATTGCCCCTCGGCCCCTAAACAACCGCCAAACACCCAAGGCGTTCCTAATTTGCAACAAACGTCGTTGATCAAGAATCGAGTCTCGAAATTGTCGGTTCCGTCCAACACCAAATCCGCTTGATCAACCAAGGACTCGATGTTCTCGAAAGACAGATCTGCGACGACGGGAACGATCTTGATTTCTGAATTGATGGCTTGCAACTTATTGGCTGCCGCAACCGCTTTTGGCATGTGTTCTCTCACATCCTGTTCGTCAAACAAAGACTGTCTCTGCAAATTCGACAAGTCGACAAAGTCTCGATCAATCAAGATCACTCGACCGACCCCGGCCCGCACCAACAGATTCGCATGAGCGGTCCCCAAAGCGCCGCACCCACAAATTGCGACCGTCGACTGCGACAACTTCAGTTGCCCAGCCTGGCCGATTTTTCCGTAAACGGTCTGCCGGCGATAGCGTGCAAAACGTTCTTCTGTTGATACAACTTGATCGGTCATCGCAATTCTTAATTCAAAACTCTAAACTTGGTACCTTGCCAGTCTTTTCTGGCCCACCCCGCAACTTGTTCGAACCACTGAAAACGTTCTTACCATTTCATTGCCCTTGGACGGTCGTAATCATGCAGCCTATCGAAGTCGCTCAGGCGATCCAGTTGATCCATCAACATGCCTTGCCTGTTGGCATCACCAGTTTGACGCTTCCTTTGGCATTGAATCAAGTCTTAGCGGCCGACGTATTTGCCTCCTTTGATCATCCGCCATTTGACCAGTCGTTACGAGACGGGGTTGCGTTTTCTTCACAAACCGATCCGTCCGCACCATTGCAATTGGTCGACACAGTCTTTGCCGGACAAATGCCCAACGTCCAAATCCAATCAGGACAAGCTGTTCGAATCATGACCGGCGCACCACTGCCGATTGGTTCAGATTGTGTTCAGATGATCGAAAATGTCACTTGGCATCACCAATTATCGCCACCGTCAACATTATCTGAGACTACTGGGGACCATGCTGAACAAGCGTTGCCTTCCCAGACGCCAAGCTGTTGGACACAAGCCCAATCGGCTACCCATGTCACTTTAAATCAGACGCCGAAACCCCAACAATTTGTGTTGGGAAAAGGGGCAGTGTTCTCCAGAGGTGAGGTGCTTATCCAATCGGGCACTCGTTTGAATGCCCAACACATCGGCCTCTTGGCGAGTGCGAATATCCAACACGTTGAATGTCGATCACGACCCAGAATCTCAATTTTGGTCACCGGTGACGAAATTGTGAATGCCGGCGAAGCCCTGAAGCCTGGCCAAATCTATAATTCTAACGGACCCATGCTTCGTGCCTTGGCCCAGTCGTTGGATCTAGACACCGTCGACGTCGCAGAAATCAAAGATCAACCTGATCAACTGGATTCTTGGATCGCCCAACAGATTGATGGGGCGTCGCCCAAAGGACCAGTCGATATCATTGTCACCACTGGTGGAGTCTCCGCAGGACAAAAAGACGAAGTGCCAGCGGTCTTCGAACGTCTAAAGATAAAGAAGGTCTTCCATGGCGTTCGCATGAAGCCCGGAAAGCCAGTATGGTTTGGCTACTTCGACCAGCCCCCGATCAACATCGGTTCGCAGAGCACCAGCCACCGGACTTATGTTCTAGGCTTACCTGGAAATCCTGTCAGCAGCTTTGTCACTTTCAGCATTTTTGCGAAACAATTGGTGCAACAAATACTGGGTTCTAGCCAACCGCCGCAATGGACTGTTGGGACCTTGTCCGAAGATTTAAATATCGGCGGAGGCCGAGGCACGTTCTGGCCCGGCATCATTGAATGGCATTCAATGTCAAATGCGCGCACGCCAGAAGAGGACTCGCTGATCGTGAAGCCGCTGCCGTGGCTGGGGTCGCCTGATCTTCGTTCACCCTCCAACGCAAACTGCCTGATCTTCCACGATCCGTCACAGAACGTCGACAAAGACCCGGCATCACCCAAACGTGGTCAGCACGTGCAGATTTTGCTGTTGTGAACCAACCAACACATTGGTCGAACACCGTTTTTAGCGATAGTGTCTAGAAGAGCGGCAGTCATAAAAAACACCCGCAGGCTGCGGAAGCAAATGGAAATTGCCTTCGCTTTCACCGCGTGCGTGTCTTGCGGTAAGGTCTCTTTTGCCGCTCGACCAATAAAGGTCCGACAGCTAAATTACAACGGTTGGAAAGTGGGCATCCGCCATTTTTCAATGGCGAATACCGTGCGAATCGGCCTAAATCCAACGCGATTCCCATGGCCAAACGTCGCGGTTTAGCGTCGCTCCCGACTACTTACCCAAAACTTTCTTAATTTTGGCCGGTAATTCCAACACGGATACTTTCGTCAATTCGGTCCAGCGATCGGCTCGAGGGCTGACGGCCGATGGACGTAGGCCAATCTTCCTTAGCATTTGATTGAAGCGGAAAACTCGGTCACGCCGAATCGAACTTGGTGTCCTGAAATTGATGCTCACCGAAACCGAGACTTCATCAAGTGTCTTGACCCAATGCGGAGCGGTGACTGGAACGTAAACTCCATCGCCTGGGTTCATATCAAAGAGTTGGTAATTGTCAAAGAGTTGTTCGTCACACTTGGTGATCAACTGACCCTGGCTGTAATATTTCTCTAAGGCTTCTTCGGAAATAATTGAACGGTCACTTACATCGTAGACTGCCATTTGCTTTCTACCACGAACTTGCATGAAAAAATTCTGTTCGGGATCCCAATGATAGGGCGTGTAGGCGTTTGGTGGACTGACGAAGATAAAGCTTTCTCTGCCGGAAATTTGTCCCGCAGCCGGTTCGACAAACTTAGCCAATGAATCTAAACAATCATTGACAAATTCTCCGTAGACCGGATCTGATTCAACGTTCCGCAACACAATAACAACGTTCTGATGCTCAATGGCGTTTATCAATTCCTCGGTAGACAGTTCATCATTTTCAGCAGCGTGGCGATATTGGTTCAGATCATCATGTGACCCAAATTCCTGTTTCGCAAACACATACTCGCGTTGCCCAGCAGGCAAGCGTTTGGCAAGTTCAACCAGATTCTCAAGTTGAAACAGAGGATGCGATGGCAATTTATGCTGTAACGAAAAGGGCCTAATGTCCACGCAATCAGCAAACGAAGCGGGAGCAATCGAAATTAAATCATCAGTAAATTTTACGCTTGAAGCTTGACTGAATTCTTGCATCACTTTTAGTTCCAATACAAATTCAAATAAGTGGAAGTGGTTTGCTGTGCATGATCATCCAAGCCCGATGGATCGATCGAAAACGAATTTCTTGCTTTGGCAGGCGGGCAATTTTGCAAACGATATTTAGCCAACAACATTGCTGCCACGGCCCAGTCGCTAACGGCGGTGTTTTAGTATCGTAGTCCCGCCACACCGACACTCCCGAGACACAAATACTTGTGACATAGAGTAAGATTCCCTCATGTCGCCACTCGACAACATAAAAAGGCAAATGATATTGAAGGCTAGGTTGAATTGTACTTCCTAGCTGCAAAACCGATGAAAACGTGACCATATTCAATCGATCATGGCAACCTAGACCCGATGTAACGATTTTTCAGGCACAATGTCCCGCACACGACTCCTTGTATCGAATCCTGAACACGATTGAACCACACGGCCAGGAAATCAACCTGCCCTGGAACCAACTTTTGCCAAACGTCAAAAAACGCTAATCCAAGTCGAAGACACCCAGTGAGTAACCTTTTTTAAGCGTGACCCGAGAACAAACAATTGGCGTGAATGACCCAAATGCTTACTTTGATCATTTGGCTGCACCAAACACTAATGGTTAGAAGTGATGCTTGTCTTGGAATAACAGCCAGTCCTACACAAGAAAAAACCCTAGCGGCAAATTCATGCCGCTAGGTTTCTGATAAAGTACATCACAATCAGATGACATTACAAAAGGTTGGTCACCTTGTCTGCCAAACCCAAGCCACCCATCTGTTTATCGCCTAGCAATACATTCAGTTTTCCAGAAGACGCAATGTTCTCCAAGACTTCCAGTTCACGCAAACGCATAAGTGTTGGGTTATCAGCCAGCAACTTTGCGGTGTTAACTTGACATCGCATCGCAGCAGTTTCCTCGCGGCGTGAAACCAAGTTCGCTTCGGCAGCCTTTTTGGCTTCGGTCACTTTGTTCATCAAATCCTTCATCTCGCCAGGCAAAATCACGTCTCGAATTCCCATCGACATCACTTGCAAACCATATTCTTGACCTCGTTGAATCAATAACCCGCTCATTTCCTCGGCGGCCCGTTCCTTGCTTTGCAAAAACGCGTCCAATTCCACAGCACCCAATACCGAACGCAGTGTCAATTGAGCATCCCGGTACAGCGACTGCAGGTAGCTTTCGGTTGAAGACAGAGCCTTCACCGAATCGACCACCTTGAAAGTGACCACTGCATTGACTCGCAACGTCACCTTATCCACCGTCATAATTTCTTGTGACGCGATATCCAACAGTACATTCCGACGGTCCACTTCAACCACTTTGGCTTCCCGTTTCCCCTTCCAAAATCCATAACGCCCTGAAGGCAACAAACTAGTTTGTCGGCCATCAATGTACAACGCACCTTCGTGATCCGGTTTCACATCGAAAACATCAATCATGGATCTTGATTCAGGCAACGCCAATATTGCACGCAGGTCATTGTGCTTCACTTGAACGTCGTTGATATCATATTGTTCAACCTTAACCTCAGCAAAGTCATTCCAAACCGCAAATCGTCCCGACGACAACAGTTTGTGCAAACGCCCATCGACCCAGACGATTCCTCGCTGCGACTGACTAAATTCGAAAACTGTCGCAATGTCTTGCAACTTACCCGAGCGTACTAAAAGATCCAATTTCTCGTGGGAAATTAAAGGCTCACGCTTGGATAAAACGTCAATTTTGATTCGATTCCATGGGTCAAAGAATCGGTACTTTCCTTCATTTAGTATGGACGTAATCTCGCCATCACGGAACAGCAGACCCGCTTCGAAACTGCGAATTCGAATCGTCTTGAACAGGTACATCATTGATCCCCTTGTTTAACTATCCTTGCAACATCACAATTCGGAAGTGCTAATCTGGAACGGCTGGCTGCCGAAGATTATGATGGGAGTGTGTATAAAATGCCTTCAAGCGGTTTGCGAAATCATCCAGTTCCCAGATTCAAAACACGGAGTGAAATTCAGCTTGCGTTGATTCCCCTTTTGTCGGTCGCTTACTATCGTTCCTCCAGCCCCAGTGTGAACTGAATTCAACTTCCGATATCTATACTGAAATCAAATACAAACGGTATCCTTGCACTTCAAAGTGTTTACCAATCTGTTTGCGTCTCCTCGGACCACAGACCGTTTACGGATAAGCGATGGCCGAAACCACCGCTAGGAATAGTCGAATCTGAATCTTGCGAAAACGATGGAACCGCGTTTGCGAACCACTATCAGGCGAAGGCGAAGTTCTTGGAACTTCAGTGGGTGGAGTGCATTAGTATGCACTCCGGTTGTGGTGCAGGATTCGAACCTGCGACTGTCAGATTAACAATCTGATGCTCTAACCAACTGAGCTAACCACATTAACTTTCGACGTCCTTACAACCCAACATGGAACATTCCGAGACAAACCATAACACTGATGCCCAGAATGCCTGCTGGTCGATCGAAAGCTATGCATCCTACTGACTTAGAGACTGTCTTTTTGGTTTCGTTTAGTCCGACGCGAAAACTTAGCCAAAGGTGCCGTAGACGATACTTGGCCCTGGGATCTTGACGGTGAATTTCGACCAAAGGCATCAGCGGCAGACACGGACTTTTGGGATTGATCGGTATCGATCTTGGGCGGACACTTGCGGAATGGCCTTTGCTCGCGCTTAGACTTTGGTTTTGTGGCTCGCTGAGGTACCGCGTCGAAATCGCGTTGATAATTGACCCATGCGTCCAATTTGGCACCGTTGTCAAAAGTGGCCTCACGTCCATTTGCTAATACGATTGTGAATCGATTTGTCATTCCTACAGTTCCTTTCGTGGACTTCGGACTTACATTTTTGAAATAGGTAAATTTGTCGAATTGTGCAGGTGAGATTCGAACTCACAAACATCGATTTCCAAAACCGATTGCTCAGGCCGTTGGCGTACTGCACATTGATAAATCGCAAATCGGGTTGGACATAAGATCGCCTCAAATACAAGACAGCCTGACCTGGGATCAACGACCGTAATAACGCCGGGTGACGATGTTTCCAAATCCAAAAAAAAAGGCCCCAGTCACCATGGACTTGGACCTTTAATAACACTTTTTAAGTGCTGTTATTCCAAAGTCAGGTTCGTTTCAGGTTGGCGGAAGAAGGATTCCTGCCAATTCGGTCGGTTTGTAGATCGCTACCAATTCCGATTGGGATAACGGCAAGTCATGAATCAAATGGTTCAGGTGTCGAGCCGAAATCGTAGTCGGTGCAGTCTTTTGGACGAACTTGGCTTTCGCATTCTCAGCCAACGGCAATAATTCTGGCGACCCTATGGCTCTCGGAACTTTCGCCCCAAAATTTCGGAAGGTCATTGATTGATAGTGCATCGAAAATCGCCACGTCCTGGTTGGAAATCAAGCGTCGAACATAAATACAATGTGTGATCAACCCGCGATTGGTTTCCACTAGGTTTCGCGAGCCATAACTGTTGAGCAGCTTTTGACTCGGTCCTGCGTTTTAATCACACCCAAGTAGACAGTCCTTTGCAGTGAATGTTCACGCGTGATATCAAATTTCTTTTGCGGATCAAGAACGCCATTAAGTTCGAAAAACCATGCAGGATCACTCAACGACTTCGGTTCCGGGTTATCAGACAACCACCTTTGGGTCCAAGCGTGGAATCGGGGAACAGCCGCACCGTATGACCACGCCCTGACCTGGAACGCCCTGGTTGATGCCTGCTGGACCTGAACATTACATAATTGGGACACATAATTGGGACACATGATTGGGACACATAATTGGGACACATAATTGTTCCTCTCCCAAACCAACCACAACAGACTGCAGAGGCCACCCAAAGCACCTATCCTGCAGAATCCCAACTAATTCGTACAATCGTCAAAATCAGATTGAAGATTACGATTACTGACCGCCGATGGCAATCACCAAGGGGGTGGTCTGCCCGTAGAATGCCACCCAGTCTGAGAATGGCCGTGGAGAAAACGATTCTTATGAAAATTCAATCATCAACCATCGCCCGCCTCGGTCTTGCCATTTACGCTTTCCTGCATGTCCTGCTAATCGGGGGGCTCAGTGTTCACGCAGATGATGTTAATTGGCAAGCGACCATCCAGGACGCACAGCGGGTCGCGGCCGCCGAAAACAAAGTGGTTTTGATACACTTTTGGGCGTCTCACTGTTCACCTTGCCGAGACTTGGACGCGTATGTTTTTCGCAATTCGTTAGTCGCTGCGAAAATCAATGAAAAAGTTATACCTGTTAAGGTCAACACTCAAGATAATCCGGAAATCGCAAAAGCTTATTCGATCTCCAAGATCCCTCAAGACGTATTTATTGATCCTTCGGGGCAAGTCCTTTTCCGGCGGATCAGCCCAAGCAGTAGCAGTAACTACAACAACATGCTGGACGCCGCGGTTAAGATTGCCGCCCAGGGTACCAAGCAGTCACGCGAGGCGTTGGAAGCGATGTCAACAATCGGCAAGCAACACGCTGACGACCAAGCTCGCTCGCCGTTTTTGGGTGAAGTCGCAGCAGAAGCTGGAAATGCCAGAGACAAATTTGGGTCGCAAGTTTCGAATCCTATCGCGCAAACTACGCTGCCTAAGGCCACCGTTCGGCAGACTCAGGCGACCGCACCACAGACTTTCGCCAACCACAACGTTGCTGCAGAGAGTTTTCCAACTCACACCATTGAACAGAAGTCGTTCCCAGAACCCACATTCACACCTGCTGCCGGCCTGCCTACCCTTCCAAATATGTTTCCCAAAGACCAACACCACAACATTACAATCCCAAACCCACAAGCATTGCC
>JBDNHU010000100.1:0-2461 GCA_041688615.1 Mariniblastus sp.
AACGATGGGAAATTCAACAGTAATTTGGGCACGGTGAGAATCGAGTCGGTGACAGCGCCGACGATTGACACGAGCAACATGCTTTTGGATGACTTGTCTGGCGTTCAAGTCCGTCCATTGGTTAGTCAAACCGATAATGGGCCTTTGATTACCAAATACAACATCATTCATGATGCCGAACCGAATTCAACGGGTTTCTTCGCGCTGGGCGGTTTGCGATTGCAGGAAGGTGTTCAATACAGTGTAACGACCCAGGAATTCCGAACTTTGGTTTTCCGTTCGGGTGTTTATGAAACGCCTTCTTTGGACAACTTGTTAATTCAAGCCGACAACGGATACTTCGTCAGTGATTGGGAGCGAATGGTCTTCCGCACCGAGGCCGAACATTATAGCAGTCTGATCATCAACTACGGCACGCCTAATGAGTTAAGCTGGAAGCAATTTATTCCAGGTGAACCGTTGGTACTAACGTACAGCTTCTTTAATGTTTATGAACCTGGGTACCAAGGTGCCGAGGTAAACGGAGACAATTTTGTTAGCTTTGGCACTGTGGAACGGGCATCTGTTCGTGAAATGGTGGGCGAATTGGCCAGTTTCTTAAACGTCGAATTCGTCGAAGTGGCTGCTGATTCAACTTCCATCTACGGAAACATGGGCGGCGAACTTCGGTTTGGTGGCATGTTCATTGAAGACACCGATTATGCAGCGTTTGCTTACCTACCAGGTGATCCAGTGACCAATGTGTTGGGTGGTGACGTATGGGTGAACTATTGGAATACAAGTGGTTTTGCACCGGGTGGTTTCGGATACAATGCGATCTTGCACGAAATCGGTCATACAATGGGCCTAAAGCATCCGCACGAAGCCCCAGCAACGTTGCCTCGGGTGACAGACAATGCTTGGCATTCGGTCATGACTTACAACTTTGACCGCCAATGGGCTCGCGATTACGGAGTTTATGACGTCCTCTCGCTGCAGAGATTGTACGGTAGCAATACTGCTTACAACGCGGATGACACCGTTTACTCTTATCGAGCCGACCCAGCTGCACCTCAATTCATTTCCATTTGGGACACAGCCGGCAACGATACTTTGGACTTGTCGTCTTACAATCGCTTCATGCAAGTTGACTTGCGCGAAGGCAGTTCTAGCCAAGTATTTGGAACGGGATTTTTCCGTGACGATTTGACTGGCGCGCCGCTGAATAGTGAGAACTTCAACATCACTTTTGGAACCCAAATTGAAAATGTCATCGCCGGTCGAGGCAACGATAATTTGGGCGGTAACGAATGGAACAACAACATCGAAGGTCGTGCTGGCAACGACACCATTCGCGGCTTGGGTGGTAATGACTTGTTGATGGGTGGAGCCAACGACGACACCTACATTTGGGGTCTGGGTGACGGTCACGATCGAATTGATGAACAGGGAATGGCCGGCCGCGATCGTCTGGTTGTCGAAACCCGGTACACGGGCATCGACGACTTTAGCGAAGACATTTCGTTCTCGCGATTGAATGATCGTGATCTGTTGATTGAATTCTTGATCGACGGAAGCGGCCAAGCCCTTGGTTCGGTTTTAATCGACTATCAACAAGGATCTTCACGGATCGAAACCTTGGTATTGGAAGGGATGGCGGGTGGCGATGTCATGGTCGATCTAACCACATTCATTGCCAGCCTGGGATCAGAACGGACTTCAATGACGCTAACGGGTAGCAGTTCAGCCTTTGGGCAAATCGCTGTGATTGCCTAGCGTTTGAAGAGATGCAGAGTCCATTATTGGAAACCATATTTGCGAAGGCTGGAAACGGTCTTCGCTTTTTTTTGCGAAAACGTTTTTGCTGCTTTTATCGGAAGTCTGATCGAGCGGGCATTGATGTGCAGTGTTCTGTCATTAGGAACGGGATTGTCCCAGTCACTGAGGGAAAATGAGACGCAAGGTCGCGCTGATTGTCGAAACTTCAACCGGTTATGGACGAAGTATCCTTTCAGGCATTGTTCGTTACCGCCGATCTGCACAGTGGGCCGTCTTCTTGGAACAACGCGATCTTTTAAGTCGATTGCCTGCATGGATCGAGAATTGGCAAGGGCATGGTATTATTTCGCGAGTGACGAATCGAAAGTTAGCCAATCTTGTCCGCCGCAAGAATATTCCCTTGGTCGAGTTAACGGACCGTGGTAAGGGGTTTGATTTTCCAACGGTTCGAACGGACGATTATGCCGTTGGCGTCTTAGCGGCAGAGCATTTATTCGAGCGAGGATTTAGGAACCTTGCATTTTGTGGCTACCAGCATGAGGCCTGGTCTACCAGACGAGAAGCTGCCTTTAGTAAGCATGCGAATGACAACGGTGCCGCTTTGTCCGTTTTTCGTTCTCCCTGGCTGAATAAGTCTGCCAATCCTTGGGAAATTGAACATCAACAATTGGCCCTTTGGATTGCTTCGCTTCCCAAACCTGTG
>JBDNHU010000656.1:0-15576 GCA_041688615.1 Mariniblastus sp.
AGAAGCCCAGACGCGATTGGAGAAATAGTTCGGTTACGAGGGCGGCGTCGATGGATCGATTGCATTTTCATCCACTTCCTTCGAAGTCGCGGGCTGGGACACAGAAGAAATTCAATTGAAGGCGTCGCTACAACAAGCGTGCAACTTAGCGATGGTGACCGGAACCAAGCTGTTCGAAGGATGCGTCGACTGTTCGTGCTTTGCTCCGCTATTGTACACAATGTACAGCGGGGCTGGGGGGGTTGCAAACCGCCAGTATTGTATACAATATACGATCTTTGACTGCGTTTACAACTCTTCTAAGCAGGTTCGGGGAAATGGTTCGGTCTATTAGCCACGGTTCTCGCGTTTAACCGAGGCTAACGCCAAAACGGCTAATGGGTTATACGCAATGAATTACCCACACCTGCTTAATGCAATGGAAATCCGAATGAATCCACCGCTTGTCCGAGATCTTGGAAGTCAGATTGTCGATCGGTTGCGTGATGACATCTTCTCGGGACGTGTCGGCGAAGGTGAGTGGTTGCGTGAAACCGAGTTGGCAAAACGGTTCGCGGTCAGCCGCAGTCCGATCCGTGACGCGCTCAAGCAATTGACGTGGGAAGGGGTTGTGGAGACCGATCGAAATCGAGGCTCGCAGGTCGCTGGCTCGGCACCTGACGAGATCCAGACGCTGATCATCCCGCTGCGTCGTGCGGTCGAGACGCACTCGCTGCGTCTTTTCTTTGGCACGTTAGTGGATGCCGATTTCACACCGTGGGAGACCATCTTGGAGCGGATGAAGCAAGCGTGCGCCAGCGGTGATTTCGCTGCAATCTCGGAACAGGACATTGCCTTTCATCGTTATTGGGTCCAACTCGCGAACTCGCCGGACTTACTTGCCGTTTGGTCGGTGATCGTGGCCCGGGTGCGGCGCCATTTTTTGGTGAGCCATCGAAAATACACCGACCCGATGGACATTTACCGCGAACACTTACCGATTATCCAGCGGCTCAAGGATCGCGATCTGGAGGGCGCCGCTTCAGCACTGGGGAAGCATATCCAATGATCTCGATACCCGCTTTGCCGCTTCGATCGAATCGTTTCGTTTCGATCCAGGCGTTCATCATCATCTCCGCCGTCATCGTCTCCGCCGTCGTCGGGTCGTTTGACTCCAACGCGTTATTCGCCGAACAAGCGGTTTCTGCCGAACAAGCGGCCGAGACCGAAGCGTTTTTCGAGAATAAGGTGCGTCCGCTGCTGATGGACAAATGTGTGTCCTGTCACGGGGACAAGAAACAGCACGCTGGCCTGCGGCTCGATTCACGGCACGCGATGCTGACCGGCGGTGATAGCGGCCCCTCATTGGTTCCGATGAAACCGGATCAAAGCCTGTTAATCGAGGCGGTCAAACGTGAATCGTTTGAAATGCCGCCCGACGAAGCCCTCGACGCTGAGCAAGTTCAGATTCTCAGTCGGTGGGTCGAAATGGGGGCGCCGTGGCCGGGCGAGGTAACGGCAGACCACAGTGGTCCAGACTTTGCAAATCACTGGGCTTTTCAACCAATCAGTCATCCCGAAGTTCCCACGGTGCAGAACGCTGACTGGCCACGCAACGCAATCGATTTTTTCATCCTCAATCAGCTTGAAAAACAAGGACTCGCCCCGTCCGAACCCGCGCCCCAGGCGACCTTGGCCCGGCGAATCAAATGGGACCTGGTCGGTTTGCCAACCTCGTTTCAGGAGATCACCGAGGTATCGCAGGTCGATTCCGCAACGGCAATTTCAGCCTGGACAGATCAGTGGCTCGGCTCGCTCCACTATGGTGAGCGCACAGCTCGCCATTGGCTGGATGTGGCGCGGTATTCGGATACCAAGGGTTACGTTTTTTTTGAGAAACACGATTTTCGAGCGGCGTTTACTTACCGTGACTACGTGATCGACAGTTTCAATGCGGACAAGCCTTTTGATCAATTCGTTCGTGAGCAATTGGCTGCGGATTTGATGCCCGATGTCCCCCACGAGTCGCTCGCTGCCCTCGGTTTCGTCGTCGTCGGTCCACGCTTCAAAAATGACGATCATGAGATCATTGCTGATCGCATCGACGTTGTCTCACGCGGACTGATGGGGCTAACCATCGCGTGTGCCCGTTGTCATGATCACAAATTCGATCCGATCACGATCGATGACTATTATGCCCTTTATGGCGTGTTTCAAAATTCACGTGAGCCGATTCAGTGGCCATTTCGCAGCGGTGATGAAGAGGCTCTGAAGAATCCTCAAGCGGTCGCGATCCGGAGCGCAGCGACTGCACTGGAGAGCCATTACCGGGCGCAGTATCGAAAGGTAATGGATGAAAGCCGTCAGCGTTTGGCGGAGTATTTGATCGCGGCCCAATCGCAACGTGGTGACGTCAATACGGCGACCTTCGATGTCGTTACCGACAGCGATGACCTGAATCCTGAGCTCGTGTTGAACTGGAAACAATTTCTTGATGATACAGAAATTAGCAATGACGCGGCCTTCCTACCCTGGCATCGCTTGACCCGATTGAATGCCGAACAGTTTGCCGAGCAAGCCCCCGGCGTGCTGCGTTTGTTAGCCGAAACGGATTCCGAGGCCGCCGCGAATTCGGTCATTGTCCAACGGTTACTAGCAGACGCCCCCCAAACATTAGCAAGTGTTGCCGGTATTTACGCAGAATTGTTCGATGCAGTCGAGGCACTCAGCGGAACGAAGTCTCCGCTGCATATGCCGTTCGATGGCTTCCGAGTGCTGCGTTTGTTCCCAGATCGTCCCTCCCAAGGTCCTGTCAACGAATTGAACGCGGCACTGGACGCCGAGCGTGCCAAGGCGTCTGTCGAACTAGCACAAATGCTGGTGCTCAAGGACGCCGACGAGTTGATGGAATCACGTGTGTTTCGCCGTGGCAGCGCGTCCAGTCCCATGCACGTGGTCCCGCGGCGGTTTCCGACTTTCTTTGCATCGCTAAGCGATCAATCGTTCGAGGGCAGCGGTCGATTGCAACTAGCTAACGCGATCGCTTCGCCTGAGAACCCGTTGACGGCGCGGGTGATCGTCAATCGAATTTGGCAGCAGCACTTCGGACGTGGCTTGGTCACGACACCGAGCAACTTCGGAATGCAGGCACCGCCGCCGTCGCATCCCGAATTGCTCGACTATTTGGCAAGTTGGTTCATCGACCAGGGCTGGTCGATTAAGTCGCTGCGGCGACTGATCCTGGATTCGGCGACCTATCAACAGCAAAGTTATGTCGATGCGGAGACGTACCGCCGCGATCCCGAGAATCAATGGTGCAGCCGGATGAACCGACGTCGGCTCGATTTCGAGACGATGCGAGACGCCCTCTTATCAATTCGCGGCGATTTGGATCTCACCGTCGGCGGCCCCTCGGCAGGCCATTCGCTGGAACTCGCCAACCACCGTCGTTCGATCTACGCTTACAACAACCGTTTGGATGTCTCAGGGACGATGCGATTGTTTGACTTTCCGTCGCCCGATATCAGCATTGGACGTCGCGATCAGACCTCGGTACCGGGGCAGTCTTTGTTTCTGATGAATCATCCGCTGATGTTGTCCACTGCGGACGAAGTGTCCAAACGGTCGGCCGCCGCGGTGACGCCTGCGGAGAGCATCAAACAATTGTTTCACGACGTCTTGAGCCGTTCACCGACTGCGCAGGAGTTAAATGAAACGTTGGCGTTTTTGGAGCGAGAAAGCGATCCCCCGGCGGAGAGCATTCGTCCCGTTCTCGATTGGGCCTACGGTTACGGAGACATTGCCAGTCAGCCAGACACATTGGCCGAGTTCGCAGCCTTACCGTTTTTCAATGGCACCCAATTTCAGGGCGGTGTCGGCTTGCCCGACGCGAAACTGGGTTGGGTATTTCTGAATGCCGGGGGTGGGCATCCGGGCAACGATTTGCGACACGCCGCTGTCATTCGTTGGACCGCGCCGGACGATATGATTGTTTCGGTCAGTGGCACGCTGGGACACAACCAAGAACCGGGGGATGGAGTTCGCGGACAGATCTTTGCGGCCGGCCGACGGATTGCTGGCCCGTTCATCCTGCACCAGAACTCGATCGCCACCGACGTGGAATCAATCTCATTGGCGAAGGGCGAAACGATCGACTTCGTCGTCGATATTCACGGGGGGCTCAGTTACGATTCGTTTTCCTGGTCGCCGACGATCGCTGAACTCGCTGCGGAGCCACCTCGATCGACGACCGAGTCTGCGGCCAATGCCGCCTCGACGCCGCTGCGAAGTTGGAACTACAGCGAGCAGTTTCGTGGCGTCGACCCCATCAAGATGACGCCGCTACAGAGTCTGGCGCAAGTGCTGTTAATGTCCAGTGAATTTCACTTTGTCGATTGAACATTCCATGAATCAACACCAACCGAACCGTTTCGATCTGCCCGGCGTTCCTGCACAGAATCTCTGGCGTGGTAATTCGACCTGCAATCGCCGTGAAATGTTGATGCGCTCCGGGATGGGAATCGGCATGCTCGGGCTGGCGGGCGTGGCCGCGCACGAAGCCGCAGGTTCAACAGGACTTCACCATCCCGCCAAGGCCAAACAAGTCGTTCATTTGTTTATGAATGGAGGTCCGTCACACGTCGACACGTTTGACCCAAAACCGGCACTTCAAAAGTACCATGGCAAACCGCTACCCAATCCCGCCTTGCCGACCGAGCGTAAAACAGGGGGCGCGATGGCGTCGCCGTTTCAATTTTCACCCTACGGCGAATCGGGGATCGAGGTTAGCGAGTTGTTCCAGCAGACGGCCGCGCACGTTGACGACATGTGCGTGATCCGGTCGATGCACTCCGACATCCCCAACCACGAACCGTCACTGTTGTTGATGAACTGTGGTGACAATATTCAACCGCGTCCGAGCTTTGGGTCGTGGGTTAACTACGGCCTCGGATCGCTCAACGACAATTTGCCCGGGTTCGTGGTGTTGTGTCCCAACGGGGTGCCCGTCGTTGGTTCTCAGAATTGGCATTCTGGTTTCCTGCCCGGCGCGATGCAGGGGACGCATATCGACACCGGCAAAGCGGATTATTCGCAGTTGATTGAAAACATCCACCATCCGCAGGCCCCCGACGTCCAACGCCGGCAGCTCGATTTGTTGCAATCGATGAACCAACGTCATCTCGAACACAGTGGTACTGATCCGCAATTAGAGGCTCGGATCGAGTCGTATGAGCTGGCCTATCGGATGCAGTTCGAAGCGACCGATGCGTTCGACCTGAGTCAGGAGCCAGCCTACATTCATGAGATGTACGGTGATTCGCTCCAGGGACGCCAATTGATGCTGACGCGGCGATTGGTCGAACGCGGCGTTCGCTTCACGCAGGTCTGGCACGGTGGTGGACAAGCCTGGGATCACCACTCGGGAATCGAGAGCGGACTGCGAACCTTGTGTGGCGAGTGGGACAAACCGTTAGCCGCATTCCTAACGGACTTGAAACAACGCGGTCTGCTGGATTCGACGCTCGTACTGTGGGGCGGCGAGTTCGGACGCACGCCCGTGGCCGAACTGCCATCGCTCGATGGCCGCGATCACAACCACTGGGGATACAGCATGTGGATGGCCGGTGGAGGAGTCAAAGGTGGACACGTTCATGGCGCAACCGATGAATTCGGTTTCGCGGCGATCGAGGACCGGGTTCATGTTCATGACCTGCACGCGACGATGCTGCACCTGATGGGACTGGACCATGAACGGTTGACGTATCGTTACGCCGGGCGAGATTTCCGTTTGACGGACGTACACGGAACTGTCGCACACTCCATCTTGAGCTGACCTTGAAATTCAGTCGCCGCCCAACAAATAGCTCGAGCAAACTTTTCCATCCAAGACCCCATCGACCTGACGACCATCAAAGCGAAGCGGAATGAAAATAGATCAAATTGTTTGCCAAGTGTTGCGTTCTAAATCGATTGTCAGCAAGACGGCCAGTTGCCAGGATTTGGTGCTCGTTCGCGTTCGGACTGACGACGGGCTCGAAGGCATTGGCGAAGCCGACTCATCCCCCGAGGTGGTCAAGGCGATCATCGATGCTCCGTTTTCACACAACATCGCCTGTGGGCTGCGTGAGATTCTGATCGGCGAGAATCCTTTGGAAACCGATCGGTTATGGCAAAAGATGTTCCGTCAAACAATGTACTTCGGTCGTTCGAGTGTGACGATCTCCGCGATGAGCGCCATCGATATGGCGCTTTGGGATTTGAAAGGAAAGTATTTCGGTGAACCGATTCACCGACTGCTCGGTGGCAAACAGCACGACCGATTCCGCGCCTATGCGTCGATCTTGTTCGGAGACAATGGCGCCGAGACTCGCGAGATCGGCCAACGCTGGATCGAGAACGGCTATTCCGCAGTCAAGTTCGGCTGGGAGCCCATGGGAGAGTCCGAAGCGGTCGATTTGGATCTCGTCGCCGGGGCACGCGAAGGAATCAAAGACGCAACGCTATTGATCGATGCCGGCTGTGTTTGGGATGCGAGGACGGCGTTGCGACGTGCTCACGCTTTTTCGCAGTTCGATGTCGAGTGGCTCGAAGAACCTCTACGTCCCGATGACGTCGAAGGTTATCGGTGGCTTCGTGATCGCTCGCCAATTCCAATTGCGGCGGGTGAGCAAGAGTGCGGACGCACTGCGTTCCGCCCATTAATTGATGCTCGGGCGTTGGATGTTTACCAGATCGATATCGCTCGAAACGGTTTCACCGACGCTGCCTATCTGCGGCAACGCATTGAAGAAATTGGGGCGCGCCCCTGTAACCACTGCTACACCAGTCCGCTAACCGAAGCGGCGAGTTTGCACTGGTTGAGCACCTGTCGCGACGCGTTTCTGTTTGAGGACTGTGTCGAGGACGAGCCGATGCGTCATGAGTTGGCGATCGAAAAAATCCAGGCAGTCGATGGATGGATCGAGGTGCCCGATCGCCCCGGACTTGGTGTCACGTTGAATGAAGAATTCGTTGCCGCGCATGTGGTTGCGCAATCTAGTTAAATTGCCACAATTGATAGGAAAGTGCAGGTTAGCGATGAAAACGTCGCTTTTTACAAGCCCGAAGCGCAAGCGAGTGATTATTGACGTAACTTATTCACTCGCTTGCGCTTCGGGCTTGTATTTGGGGCTAACCTGCGCTGTCTTATTAAATTGCCCCAATTAAATCGTTTTTTAAAAAACACGGCTCCCATGGAATCGCTATTCGATGACAAACTCACCAATTAAAACGACGATTGATTTCTCTGCGGCGGGCAGACAAGTGGGGATCCTGACGATCCCGTACTCGTACAACCTGAGCGGTTGGGCGCAACTTCAAATTCCCATTGCGACGATCGCCCGAGGACCAGGACCGACGGTGCTGGTGATGGCCGGTAACCATGGTGATGAGTATCCCGGCCAGATCGCGATCATGCGACTGCTACGCGAACTGAAGATCGAAGAGATCCGTGGGCGTGTCATTTTGATCCCGTCACTGAACATGCCTGCGGCCAAAGCGTCGACGCGATTGTCGCCGATTGACGGCATGAATCTGAACCGCTGCTTTCCGGGAGATCCGGCGGGCACCGTGTCGGAAATGATTGCCGACTATTTGACGACGATTTTATTTCCCTTAAGTGATGTCGTGATCGACCTGCACACCGGTGGACGTGGTGTCTATTTCTTTCCTTGTGCCCACATGCATCTGGTCGAGGACTTGGCCCAGCGTCAACGAATGGCGGGGGCCACGTTAGCCTACAATACCGATTTGGCATTCCTGTATAGCGACATTGCCGGCACGGGATTGCTACCGGTCGAAGCCGAGCGTCAGGGCAAAACCGTGGTGACCACCGAGATGGGAGGCGGTGAGGTCACGACCCGCGCGATCCATCGACTTTCCCAAACAGGGCTTCGCAATGTATTGATTCATCTGGGCGTGTTAGAAGGACAAGAGCAAACGCGAGAAAGTCTCCATTTACCGCCCACGCGTTGGGTTCAAGCACTTGACGCGGGAGACTACATCTTCACACCGGAATCGGGTTTATACGAAAGTTTGGTTGACGTCGGAGACGATGTCAGTGCCGGTCAACCATTGGGTGCGGTCCACTTCATCGAACGTCCCGACCGACCGCCCACGATCATCGAAGCTCCCTCGACGGGAGTGGTGATTGCCCATCGCGGCCCCACGGTGACACAGCAAGGCGATATCGCGGTCTGTCTTGCTCATGATGTCCCCGCCGAGGTGATCGCCACATTTTCAGATTCCCAGAAGGGATGACGCTTACCGTGACACTCCCTGAAACCAAGCAGCGCGGAAACCAAACGAGATATCTCGTCGCATTCATGTGGTTTGCTTATTTTTTGAACTACTGTGACCGGCAAGCGGTGTTCGCGATGTTCCCCGTGCTGCAGTCTGATCTGGGGCTCACCGACCGCCAACTGGGCTTAACCGGTTCGATCTTTCTGTGGGTCTATGGCATCGGGTGCCCTCTGGCGGGCCAGATCGCGGATAAGTATTCCAAACGCGTGTTGGTTGTGATGAGTCTCGCGATCTGGAGCTTGGTTACTGTGGGGACCGGATTCGCTACATCAGCTTTCATCCTGCTTGCTCTTCGTGCGGCGATGGGGATTTCCGAATCGTTGTATATGCCCGCCGCAATCGCTTTGACTTCCAACGCTCATGCGCCAGAGAAACGCTCCCGCGCGGTGGCGACGCTGACGACCGCTCAGATCGTCGGTACGGTGGTCGGTGCTTGGTTCGGGGGTTGGATGGCAAATCAAGGTTTATGGCGTGAAGCCTTCTTTATCCTCGGCGCGGTCGGGCTGCTGTATTGTCTACCATACACCCTGTTTTTGCGGACTATCGACGAGGATACGGAGATTGAAACCAAGCCAGCCGATGGCTCCTGGGCGATCACCGAGTTAGTAAAGGTACCAACGTTTTTGCTGCTCTGTGTTGTCTTTCCCACGTTCGTCTTTGGACTTTGGATGTTGTACAGTTGGCTACCCAACTTTCTATATGAAAAGTATTCACTGGATCTCGGCGAAGCCGCCTTTACCGCGACCGCCTACCTGCAGAGCACCACATTGATAGGGCTGCTCGGAGGCGGCATCTTGGCGGACAAACTGTTCTTGCGTAACAAGGCAGCACGGTTGTGGTTGATGGCGATCAGCTTGATCCTGTGCGCCCCGTGCTTGCACTGGATCGGTAGCGCGGATTCGCTTGATGCGACACGGATTGCCGCCGCCGGTTTCGGTTTGTTCAGCGGTTTTTTCATTGGCAATGTCTTTCCCGCCGCCTTTGAGGTGGTGCCCGCCAACACACGCGCCTCCGCAGTGGGTTTGCTGAATTTTTGCGGCGCCGCACTGTCCGGCTTTGCGCCTTTGGTCGGTGGCATCTGGAAAAAATCAGTCGGTCTGGAACGGATGCTGTCCTACACATCCGTAGCGTTTGCGATGGCTGCTGTGCTGTTGATCGTTGGCATTGTTTATTTATTTCCCAAAGACTACGCACGAATCCACCGCGAATGAGCCTACATTATGCCTAAAATTTTAATTGCGGAATGCAAACAAGAAGTTTCAACGTTCAATCCGCAGCTAAGCCGCTATGACGATTTTGTTGCACGCCACGGCGATGAGCTACTCCGCTATCACCGTCGTGTAAGCAATGAAATCGGAGGCGCGTTGAGCGTCTTCGATGCAATCGACGACGTTGAGATTGTGCCTGCCTACAGCGCGGCGTTCATTACCTCGGGTGGTACGTTGGCCACGGAGGCGTGGGAGCGGATCTCGCGGGAGTTTCTCGACAGCATTCGTGCGGCACCACCGGTCGATGCGGTTTATTTTTGTATGCACGGCGCGATGGCGAGCGAGGATGAACTTGATCCGGAAGGCTATTTACTCGCCCAAACGCGTACGATCCTGGGCGAGCACGTCCCCATCGTGCTGTCGCTCGATCTCCACGGCATTCTGAGCGACCGCATGATTGAGCACAGCGATGCGATCGTCGCCTACCACACCTACCCACATGTCGATTTTTACGAAACCGGACAACGGGCCGCCCGCCTGCTGCTGCGAATCGAGTCCGGCAACGTCAAGCCGGTAACGGCAACGGTGGCGATCCCGGCTCTGGTTCGCGGCGATGAGTTGATCACTTCGAGCGGGCGTTTTGGCGACTGCATCGGAATCGCTCGACAAGTCGAAGAGGATGCTGCGGGGCTTTCGGCGGGCATGTTCATTGGTAACCCGTTCACCGATGTGCCGGCGCTGCAAACTTATAGCTTTGTTGTTACTGATAACGATCCCGAGTTTGCCAAACGCGAGGCGTTGCGGATCGCCGATCGTTTCTGGGAGAACCACGCCCACATGCGTGTTCCCTTGATCAGTCTCGATGCGATGGCAGATGTCGCTTGCGCCCATCGCAAGGGGACGCTCGCCTTGATCGATGCCGCCGATGCAACAAGTTCCGGAGCATCGGGCGACAGCAATGCGATCCTGCGCAAACTGATCGAAGCCGGATACTCGGGACGCACCTTGGTGCCCGTTGTGGATGCCAACGCCGTTGCCCAGGCTTTTTCGGCAGGGGTCTCGGCGACCATTTCAACGACAATTGGCGGCAGTTTGGATCCCGAGCGTTTTCAGCCACTGGCGATGACGCTCAACGTGCGTTCGCTCTCGGACGGACATTTTCATAGCGAGTCGTTTGGTGAGCGGTGGTTTGCTGGCCCCACAGCGGTGCTCGAGTCGGACAACGTGACGATCGTCGTTAGCAGCCGGGCGGTCAGTTTGTACGATCGCTCTTTCTTCTACGCTCATGGTCAGAATCCAAAAGCGTTCGATGCCGTGGTGGTCAAGTCGCCTCATTGTCAGTACCACATGTATGCTCAGTGGTGTACGCAGATGATCAATGTCGATGCGCCGGGTTCGGCGAGTGCCAACCTACCCTCCCTTGGCCACACCCGCTGCCCTCGTCCGATCTTTCCGCTTGATGCGGACGTCTCCTTCACTCGTCAAACCAAAGTGTTTCAACGACAACCCTAAAGATTTTATGAAAATTCGAGAGATACGTTGTGCGGGTCTGCGCGGCGCCACACCCGAGGGTGGCTGGAGCAACGAACTGCGGCCTGACGATTGTGTGCATACGCTGATTGCGGTCCATACCGATGAAGGTGCGGTGGGGTTGGGCAGCGTGTTCACCAGCGATGCCTTGGTGCAGGCGGCCTTGACGCTGCTCGAGCCATTGTATCGGGGCGAAAGTGCGCTCGAACCGGAACGTGTCAGCGAGAAACTACATCAAAACATGTTCTGGCTCGGTCGTGGCGGTTCCATCACTCATGCGATCAGCGGCATCGACATTGCATTGTGGGATTTACTCGGTCAAGCGACTGGGCAACCGGTTGGCCGCTTATTAGGCGGACGCTATCGCGATCGTGTGCAACCCTACGCTTCATTGCTGATGGACGAGCCGAGCAAACTAGGCGATCACTTGTTAGCGGTGAAGGCGGAGGGATTTCGCGCATTCAAGATCGGCTGGGGACCGTTCGGGCGTGTCAGTGCAGCGACGGATCGCGCGATCGTGCAAGCCGCTCGAGAAGCGGTCGGTGACGATTGCCGTTTGATGGTGGATGCCGGCGGCAGCGATGCGTTTTGGCCGAACGGCTACAAGTGGGCAAGAAATACCGCAGCCATGTTGGCCGAGTACGACGTGCACTGGTTCGAAGAACCTCTTGCGCCGGACGCCATCGAAGACTACGCCAAGCTCCGCGAGCATTCACCGGTTGCGATCGCAGGCGGGGAGGTGCTCACACGCCGCCAAGCCTTCATGCCTTGGATGGCCGCCCGAGCCCTGGACATCGTCCAGCCGGACGTCACCAAGGTGGGCGGCATTAGCGAGGAACGTCGGATCGCCTGGATGGCCCAAGATCACGGTATCCGCTTCATCCCACACGGCTGGAATACCGCCGTCGGACTGGCCGCCGATTTGCACCTTGCCTCGGCCTTCCCAGGTACGGATCTAGTCGAGTATTTAACCGGCTCGCCCTTCATCGACGAACTGAGTGCGAACGCGTTCCAACTCGATTGCGATGGCATGCTCGCCATTCCGAGTCGTCCCGGCCTCGGGCTCGAACTTGATCGCGACATCGTGAAAAAATACACCGGCGGAGCAAACCTATTGTAACAGCATCGTGCTGGAGCCAATCCTTTTGAGTTCCCACCCCTGCACTGCTCGTTGTTGACTGCCATGCGTAAAAGAAATCAATCTCGTCCAGCAATCCTATTCACACTCGCTGGCTGCGCTTTGATGTTTTTGGCACACTTAATCACGTTTCTGCACTTTAGGCGAATTGATGTAGCGACGAAAAAGGCCCGCGTGGAGAATGGAGGTTCTGACACTCTCCCAATCATCACGGGGCCAAGGATGGCGAAGCGTGAACCGGGCGGCCGACCGCCATAAGCTAAACATGCCGACAACACGAAGCCGTCTCAGCACGACAAGCGGAAGCGACTCTCCCGCCCCAACGACCGGCGAAGGCGGACGACTCAGGCCAGCGTGCCATAGCGTGGGAATCTGGCAGCACTTGCCGATTCGATGGGCCGAATGCTGGATGCTCGCATCGCCTTTGGATCGCCCATCGTGATCGCCGGCATGATGCTTGCCGGGGACGTCGTACGGCCTACAGTTGGTTCAAGGCCGCTGGTGTCAAAGACGATTGGGACCGGTTCCATGATCTGCTCGCTTCGGTCGGCAAAGACGCCTCGTCGCTGATGATGCCGCTGGTGAAGTTGATCTTCCAGAGATTCGATCCTGGCAAAGACGGCTACTGAACGTTGGCTTTGGATGATTCGCCCACCAAGCGATACGGACGGCAAGTCGAGGCGGCCAAAGTGTTGGTCCGTGCGTTGCTTGCCGAAAAGGTGACGGTCGTGACCCGACTTTGCAGCGACGCAAAACTGTTTGATGTTCCCGCAGCCAAGACTGGTCAGCGAGGACGCCCTCGCAAGTATGAAAAGAACCGAATCAGCTTGAAGAACCGTGCCGGCCGTCGCGACGACTGGACGACGATTTCGTACGCCTGCCGCGGGGTGATGAAAGAGGGCCGGTACAAGACCTTTGTTGCGACCAGTCAGGTGTTCGGTGGCAGCATCCGTGTGGTTCTTTTGGAACATGGCCGTGGTAACTGGGCGGCCTACGCCAGCAGTGACACTTGCGTGCTGCCCCTCATCTTCGAACTTCTTCCTTCCATCACGAACGACGGCTTTCGCGAGTGGATAATTGCTGAGGCTCTCGACGGCGATCGCGATTCGCAGCAGCTCGAATTCTGCCACTCCGTCGGCGAGGCGAACATCGGTCACTCTCGGTTCGCCTTCGGTGAGTGTTCCGGTTTTATCGAATGCGATCCAATCAAGCTGGCCCAAACTCTCCAGCGGCCCGCCGCCTTTGATGAGGATGCCGCCCCGCGCTGCGCGAGCCACGCCGCTGAGTACCGCACTGGGTGTGGCAATCGCAAGGGTGCATGGACTGGCGGCAACCAAGACTGCCATCGCTCGGTAGAACGAGACGCTGAAAACTTCATCGATCACCAGCGGTGAAAAAAGTAGTAGGACAACGAAGGCGATCACTGACGGAACGAAGTAACGCTCAAAACGCTTGGTGAATTTTTGCGTTGAAAAAACCCGGTTTTCCGCCTCGCTGACCATGGCCAAATTTCGCACTTTGCCGGTGGACACGAGAGCGGGATCGTAGTGAATGCAGATTTGGCCTGAACTGTCATCACTCAGCTTCAACGCATGTGCGGTGTCAATTCCTGTCTTGCTTTGCAGTAACTCCGCCAGGTCCGCAACGCAACGGTCACCCGTGTCGGGAACGGTGGGAAGCAGGAGCTGTCGTTCAAGCCTTTGCTTGCTCATGAATTCGTCAACCGATCGCCAGACTTTTTCGCGCGCTCGCGGACGGGGCCGTCTGCGAACACCCGCAACACGTCTCGGTAAAGCGAGTCGAGGGAGCTGATCGCGCGGTGATCGGCCAGGTTGATCCGGCATTCGCGACGCAGCGCACAGGCGTGCCGAACGAGCAGCCGCGCTGACGCTTGGATTCCACCTCGACGACAAGGTTGCCGATCATCTCCGTCATTCTCATCGATGCCGTTCGATCCGAGGCCACATAGGGACGCAGCTGATCAAAGACCAGAGATGCGAATGATACAAACGTGACCGGTTCGGCAACCACTCGCAGCGTCTGGTTCTCGTCGTAGCGATGAGCATCGGGCAGTTCACGCTCGGCAAGGTTCTCCAATGCTTGAACATTGCCGTCCGTTTTGCCTCCAACGATTCGTCGACTCGATCACCTGGTGAGGCAAGTAAGATCACATTCTTTGCGGTCACGAAGTCGCCGGGGACTGGCCTGATTTTCAAAACTAGATCGTGGTCGACGGCGAGTTTCAATAACGCATCGCCGTCGATGTATTTCAGATAGCCCGTACCGGTCGAATGAATGCGCTTGGCAGTCGCATAAAACGAAGCGGGCAGATCGGGCTACATCTTCTGATCCGATTCGTCGTCGTGCGGGCTGCCGACGCGGGACGGGAACTGATCCCAGATTTGTCGGTTGAGACCACGACCGACACTGGCGACGATATTGGAAACGTGCATCGACTCGGGATCGCCATCAGTGATGGAACGAACCAATAACTGTTGCGGACATTTGCCCAAAGTGTCGCAAAGATCGCATTCATAGGTGTTGTCTCGTGTTGGATGGCTTGGTGGCATCGTACTGCAATTGCCGCAATCATTTCCGACTATCACTTTGATCGAATCGAACTGCTCGCTCCGCGTGCTGCTAAAGCAAACCGCAGTTGGGTTTGCGACCACGTCCGCCTAAATACCTCCGCTTGAAATCTTCAAGTCAGAGCGTTTTTAGATTGTCGAGGAGAACGCTACCGAATCGGCTGAAACGCAGTTTCCGTGCCACCGATTTAGTTGAGCGGTATGGGGTATGCAGAGTTGTTCATTGCACAACTACCAAACTCAGCGCCGCTGAGACGCAAAGCTAAACTCGCCTCGGAAAATCACCATGGATTCCAGACCCGAATTCCCCGATTCCAATGTTCCCGTCGTTGTTACGACGGGCACCGCCGTTGATTGCGACCCACGTGACCAAGGGCGAACTGCGATCGGCTCGCGAAGCACTCGCGGAGGAAACGAATCGAACCGTTAAACGATTATTACTTGTGCTCGTCGTTGCGGCACGCTGGCAGAACGTTTCCATCGGCGGGTTGGGCGGCCTGGTTTTAGTCGTCCTGGTTGTCCTGCTAATTGCGGGCAAACTATAAATTCGATCCAGCGATTTGTGAACCATCGAAGCTGCTGAGTCGGAAATGGCTGAGCGGCTTTTTCCAGATTGCTGCGGCCCCAACGTGAATTCCAGTCTCGCTCCAGTGATGGCTCGCTGGCTGTGAGCTGGGGTTCGTCTTATTTTGAAATCTTCTCGTTAAGTCCCCGGAGCTAGGGTCAAAGTTGACAGGGTATTTGATACAATCGTCGTTCGCTTCCGAAGCGTTTGCCCAATCATCAACACCGG
>JBDNHU010000657.1:0-2670 GCA_041688615.1 Mariniblastus sp.
CAGGCTTAGCCAGTAATTCATCGTAGTTTCCAATCGCCTCTTTTTCGCCCGTTTCCTGACACACCCAGATTGGCAACGGAGTTCCCCAGAAGCGTTCACGGGACAGCGCCCAGTCGACGTTTCCTTCCAAGAAGTTACCGAATCGACCATTCTGAATATGGTCGGGCAACCAATTCATCGCCTGGTTGTTGGCCATCATTTGGTCACGATACTTGGTCGTGCGAATGAACCAACTACGCCGAGGGTACTGAATTAGAGGGTCCTTGTCGGCGCGCCAACAAAACGGGTAGTCGTGAAGATACTGTTCTTGGAACCAAAGTGAAGCATTCTCTTTCAAGTTGCGAATGATTGTCTTGTCGGCATCTTTTACCCAAACGCCTTTCAGGTCCGGGACTTCATCCGTAAATTTTCCATCCGAACTCAATGGGCAGAAGAAGATAGGGCCCTGGCCTGGTTCATATTTCAGATTTTGTTCGACCAAGACTTCGTGATCCACTTCACCAAACGCAGGCGCTTGGTGCACCAAGCCGGTCCCGCTAGACGTGGTGACGAAATCGGCCGAGACCACCTTCCAATACAGGGCTTCGGAGCCGCCATCTTTCAAGTTACCGACGGCCTGGCCGTGATCTTTGTAGAAATAGTCGAAGGGGGGCTGATAGCGTTTACCGACCAGATCGCTGCCCTTGTAGGTCGCTTGGACCACGAGCGTTGTCTTTTTCTTGGCTCCCAAAGAATCGACCAAGTCTTGCGCGACAATAAATTTCTGTCCCGAGGTTTCATCGACGACCGTTGCGTACACGACCTCTGGATTGACCGCCGCGTATTGATTACTAGGTAAGGTCCAAGGTGTTGTGGTCCAAACCAATAGCGAGGTATCAGGTTGATCCACCAACGGGAACAATACAAAAACGCTGGGATCGGCCACTTGTTTGTAGCCTTCGCCAACTTCGCCACTTGAAAGCGCCGTTCCGCCTTGGGCCCACCACCAAACGATTTTGTGGCCTTGATACAAATCGCCACGGTTATACAACGTTTTTAACGACCACCAAACACTCTCTACATAGGACTGATGATACGTAACGTAGGCGTCATCCAAGTGAATCCAAAAGCCAAGGCGTTCGGTGAGTTCTTCCCATCGTCGCATGTAACGCCATACACTTTGTTGGCATTTCTGGATAAACGGTTCGATGCCGTATTGTTCGATCTCCTCTTTGGAGTGAATGCCCAATTCTTTGCACACTTCCACTTCGACAGGCAAACCGTGTGTGTCCCAGCCCGCTTTCCGCTCGCAGTAATCACCGCGCATTGTTCGATAGCGAGGGAAGAGATCTTTGATCGCGCGGGTCAAGCAGTGACCGGGATGGGGCATGCCGTTGGCGGTCGGCGGTCCTTCAAAGAAAACGAATCTTGGACCGTCTTTTCGCTTTTCAAGTGTGCGATCGTAGATTTTTTCTTCGTTCCAGAATTTTAGAATTCGCTTTTCAATTTCAGGGAACGATGCTTGATTTGAGACTTTACTAAACATTTCAGGACGACTTCCTCCATCGGTCGCAAATGCCGATTGAACAGTTTCCGCTAGGGTCTTCTACTTGCTAAGTCGCACAGTATAGCGATAAAGAACAAAAAAAACCGCGCCAGGTTCATTGGTTTTAACCCGGTGCGGTTGTGTGAGAATCAGATTGAAATTCATTTGGGTTCCGTTAAGGCAAGACCTTAGAACATCCAATCACTTGAATTTCCAAGCGTTTGCCGGATTTCCCGATTCGACGACCGACAACGGATTCGCGGACAGATCTCCGATCCACACCGGATGCTGGGCCAACAAAATGCTGGGCCGGCAAAAGGTCTCACTCAAAAGAGCCAGGAAACCCTTCCGCGTCTGAGGGTTCACCCGGGTGAGCGGTCGCTGAAAATTCAGTCGATGCATCGCGGTACCGCCAGTTTGTTTCGTTCAAAGGCTACTTTTTGCCTTTGCCTTTGGCTTTGGGATCTTCCTTTTCTTCCCCAGTAGCCTTGGCTGTCGGTTCTTTTTCATCATCGTCGTCAGAGTCTTTTTCGCCTGAAAAAGCAATGACGGGAATCTGGCTAACGTCGTCAAAATCTCGATACTCGTTGTTAGAAAGTTCGTACTCTCCAGCAACTTCGGGCTCGAAATCCTCTTCAAACTCTTCGTCGAAATCCTCGATATCAAAGTTCTCGAAATTGTCCTCGAACTGATCCATTGGCATTTCGTGTTTCCCTTGGTGCCATAAATAAAGATTTCTTTGCCGATCCGATGACAGCACTTTGCTGCGGCTGTACCAAAATTTTACCTGCGTTTTAGAATAAGAATAGTGCTTGCGTTGAGACTTCTTAAAGAGAATCCCGGAATTTACGAGTCAACAAATTCCCGTTTAAATCTTAAGTTTCTTGATATCTAGGTAGTTTAGGGCGAATTGTCCGACTTCATGACGTTTTGTGCAAGAAAGAAAACCCAAGATCTGAATTGGCATACGGATTGTAGTGGGTTCAGCTTTAAGTAGAAATTCATCTTGGGAAATTCTTGCTGTGAAGCTAACATCCACTTCAGACCTAGCAATTGAAGGATTCGGTTGGCTAGGTTCTGGGTAAATTGAAAATGGATTGTGCAACCAGATCGCGGCAGTTTCGTGGAACCATTCACTCACCCAG
>JBDNHU010000658.1:0-21548 GCA_041688615.1 Mariniblastus sp.
TGGCGTACAACCAATCGTCTTGGCAGGTAAAGGTTGCTTCGGTCCCCTCGATGGTTCGCATCACTTTGCCAATTTCATCTGAGTGTCGAACTAAGTTCTGGATCGGCTGACCTTCGTCATCGACGATGGGCGTGGTTTGCGTGGATACATCTTTGGGTGTGGCAATCAGCTGGATGACGTAATGGGCTTGCGGGTCAGCGTCGATCGCGACCGAAATTGTTTTGTCGTTGAGTGTCAATGATTTCAAGCTTACTCCTGAAGAAGTGTAGAAGTCACCTTTGTCAAACGCTTCTAGTAACGCTTCGCTGGACAGGCTGGTGGCCCGCACGTGGACCCAGCCGCGTCCGAATCGGCTGGTTCCCTTCCCAAAGTAATGGTGGCTGTCGTCGGTCCCTAAACCAAAGACCGGCTTTCCGCCATATTTCTTAAGCCGCAGAGTATTTGCGATATCCCAAAGCTTTTCGATACTTGGATGATTGGCATCTCCTGTGTGATTTACGCCAGGATGACCATTAAAGGCTTCGAAGAATCTGATTTGTGAAACCGATGCAAGGTCATCAGCGGTCACTCCCCAGCCGAAGTTGGGATGATTTAGGTGGAGCAGAATGGGCTTGCCAGTTTTTTCACTTTGTTCCAAGGTGGCACGCATGTTATTAGACATAGCCTCTTTGACGGTACGTCCGCCCGCAGGAAGAATCAGTTTTTGCAGGTTGGTTGCGTTCATATGAACGGGGCTCTTACCGACACTATCCGTAATTTCTTCAGCTTGGATTAGCAAGAATTCTTCAAGGGATTCGAACATGGGGCGAATTTCGCTCAGTGTTTTCAAACGAACTTCGGCAGTGCCGGCCTCTTGATCGCCACGCAGTTCCACCCAATCTTCGCCGAACCTTTTCTTTGCGGCAGGAATCGCCAAGGAATGGCTTCGTTGGTCAATTTCCTTTTGACTCATCCAGCGTTCACCTTCGGCAATTCGGTTGTGTTCGGTAAGAGCTAGAAATTGGTAGTCGTTGTCGCGATACCATGCGATGATGGTTTCGGGAAAGTTATTACCGTCACTCCAAAGAGAATGCGTGTGCAAGTTACCTTTATACCAACGCGGCTGGGTCTTAGAATCAAGGTTACCTTGAACCGGGCTGTCTGCCGAAATTTCAGGTGTCGATGTTAAAACGCGGTCAGAAACTTCTGGGTTTTGCCATGCCAAAGCGGAAGCGGTTGAAATGAGCGAGCCAGTTCCGACAAAGCAAACAGCAAGTGTTTTTAGCAAGCGATGAAGCATTCGGGAGTGGTTTGAGGGATTCAGCATTTGCATGGATGAGGTCGCTTTATGAATGGGATTGAACAGGCCGGCGCTGGTTCAACGCCTTCAGGGGAAGGTTGGAGTGAATCGGAGTGGAGTGAATCGGAGTGGAGTCACCCTGCCTGGTGACATCTTTGATTTAGGCTGGGTCTGTAAGCAAGGTTGTCGTCTGGCAGGAGCGGGGCTTTGTTGTCCATTTTTTGCGTTGTGCAGGCTAGTTTATTGACGGCCAGTTTACTGCCGGCATTCTTATTGTCAGCATGGGCTGCGGGCAGCCACTGGCTATTGTGAACCGTCAACCGACGGATTGCAAACCCGTTTGTGATCGCGAACAACTTGGATGTCGGACAAGTCCCCCTTATTTTCCCAGGCGAACGTTTAGAAGCTGTGAATACTTTGCGAAAATTGCGTGATAGTTTGCGCCTGGCAGACACTTTCTACGAATTTCAGTAGGGCTAAACAGGACCTCCGCCAGTGTTCAAGAGGTCAGGTCGGCCTGACGGTAGTTGTGAACGACTTGAATGTGTCGCTGGAATGGCCAGGGTGTTGTATTGGTTCGAAAGATTGTTTTAGGATGTGTGGATGCCTCATTTAGTTTATTTGACTGCGGGCGCAGCTGGCATGTTTTGCGGTAGTTGTATGCATGACAACACGTTGGCTAAGGCGATGTTGAGTGAAGGTTGGGATGTGACCTTGGTGCCAACTTACACTCCGATTCGGACGGACGAAGACGACCAGAGTGTGGACCATGTATTTTTCGGGGGCATCAATGTGTTTCTCCAGCAAAAGATTCCGTTGTTTCGCCATCTGCCAGGGTTTATGGATCGGTGGTTGGATCAACCGTGGTTGATTCGCCGCGTGACCGCCAAAGCGGCAGATACGTCGCCTAAATTCCTGGGTGAATTGGCGGTGTCGATGCTGAAAGGTAAACACGGCTTTCAACGTAAGGAAGTTCGCAGGCTACTGGATTGGTTGAAACGAGAGATCAAGCCGGACGTTATCATCTTGTCGAACGTGCTTATCGGAGGCTGTGCCGAGGATTTGCAGCGGGAATTAGGAGTCCCTGTGATTGGAACCCTTCAAGGAGATGACATTTTCTTGGAAAGCCTGCCAGAGCCGTTTAAGGGCCAGGCGATTCAGTTGGCAGGTAAAGTCGCCAATCAATGTGACGCTTTGATTAGCCATTCAAACTACTACGCTGAATTCATGTCAGGCTATCTTGGCGTTCCGATCGACAGAATCAACGTGACGCCATTGGGGATCGAACTGAATGAATTGCTGCATATTCAACGACAACCCAAATCGCCCGAAGATGATTTTACGATCGGGTACCTGGCAAGAATCGCACCTGAAAAAGGGGTTCAGCATTTGATTGATGCTTTTGTCCAGTTAAAGCAATTACCCAATACAACCAATGTTCGCCTAAGTGTCGCCGGTTGGTTGGGAGAACATCGAAAAGCGTGGTTCGCACAACAATGGCAGAAGATCAGCGACGCCAGGTTGGAGGCGTTCGCAGATTTCGCAGGAACGATCAATCGACATCAAAAAGTAGATTTTTTATCGAGTATCGATTTGCTATGCGTACCAACCGAATACCACGAACCCAAAGGATTGTTTGCGTTGGAAGCCATGGCGGCAGGGATTCCTGTTGTGGTTCCAAACCATGGCGCGTTCCCCGAAATGCTATCGTCCACGGGTGGCGGCCGTTTGTGCCAGCCTGCAGTGCCAGGCAGTCAGCCTGCGAGTAACCCGCAATTTGGAATCGCACAAGTACCTTCTGAGGGAATTGGTAGCCTGGTGTCGGTCTTGGCAGCATTGAGTGCCGATCCGAGCGTTTGTCAGGAAATGGGCTCAGCAGCTAGGCAGGCGGTGGCAGCGCAGCGGAGTGCTGCGGTGATGGCAAAACAGACCATACAGCTTTTGCAAAAATACATGTAGGGTCAACATCGCTCGGTCAACACAGTGCGCTTTTATTAGATACTTAGCTGAGGTAGGCGTTGGCGAAATTAGCGAGTGGCTGATTCAGTGAGTGGCTGATTCAGGGAGTGGCTGATTCAGGGAGTTGTTCCCAAATCATTGCTCGAATTTAAGCGTAGCCCAAAAAGGTCGCAATCCCTCTGGTTTGGCGGCACCAGGCGACTGACGCACTTCGGCTAAACCCGTAACCTGTTTGCAGACGATTTCTAAGTTTTGGCTAGTTTTTCTGCACGATCTTGAAGTCGAGCAGTTTTAACAATGGAATAAGTGTGGTCTGCAATGTCGCTTCATGCTGTTTTTGGAATTCAGCAAAGGAATCACTGTTGAGGTTAATCGTCTGATTGCCGCGAAATTCTCGCAAGGATGTTTTGCCATCGCTTCTGACATGGAAGCGGAAATAAGTTCCCAGTGGCGACGAATGCAAGGTGATCGTCACACCTGAATTGGGACGATCCACAACTTGTAAGACTCGTTTGTTTCCGCCTGTTTCGGCCACCGAAAAAGACATCGGCGAATTCTGGACGCTTACTTTCTCTGCACCCATGTCGATCGAAGCGCTGATTTCTTTATGGTTGATGCTAAGCGTATTCTTGTTTGGCGTATTGTTGTAGCCATTGTTGGAACGACGAACACTTGGATCGTCCGGAAACTGGGCCCTGAAGCGATCAAACAGGATCAACGGGTACGATTCATCGTCTAAACTGAAATCTGTGGGTTGCACCAACCAGCTTTCTGGCAGTGATCGATTGCCAATATCTTTCTTGACCGCGTCAAAGTGCTGCCTAGGCGTCAAGCCATCGAAGGGTAGCTTCCAATTTGCTCGATCCACCACCAAAGATTTGCCATCGCTTGTTAACTGAAGCAAGGTCGAGAGTTGGCCTTTGACTTTGGAGAATTCGCCTTCGGATTCAAAAAGTTGCTTGGAATCGACCGTATCGAAGGTGATTTCAACGGTCTGCTGCTGGCCGCGGGCCAGTTCGGTCCATTCTTTTATGGCAGTCGAAGTAGGCTTCTGAGTTAGACTAGCGAGCCGATTCCTTAGTACCTCTACCGCCTCACTGTCTTTCGAGTCGTCGGCCTTTTCTTCTTCGGTCCGCAGTGCCCAAACGAGAAACGACAAGTTTGCCGTCAAATCTTGCGGAAGTACGATGGACTTGACCGTCTTGTGAAGTGGTTTTTCCTTGCGAGCGAGTAGTTCTAAAAGTTGGTGCCGAAATTCGGCTGGCTGTTGTTGATCCACAATTAAATTCACCATCGCTAGACGCTTTGCCGGATAATCGGCCTCCAGTTTGCGAACACTTTCTACGCGTTCGTTGAAGTGAACGGATGTCATTTTTGTGGAAAATTCATCAACGACTTTTTGGACCTGATCAGGAGCCGCGGATAATAGATCAATCACTAAAGTGCGAACCGAAGGCGCGTATGCGGTTTCAGGTGTGATGATTCCAAAGCGGCGAAAGATTGGGAACAGGCGATCTTCGCAATAATCAGACTTCCGTAAACAAAAGTCATTAAAGTTCGCAAAGTGTCCATTAAAGAAAAAATCGGCATCAGATTCTTGAACGATTAGTCCAGCGCTGCCACGATCGTGAAACAACAAAAAATAGTCTTCATTATTTGTGATACTGACACGGATACCATCGCCATCATCAACGATTTCAATTTTGCGTTTCTGCCCTTTGGTTTCTTCCAAAACCAACGACGCATCCTGATCGCGTTGGATTTGGCCACGAAGTTCAGGTGATTGCAAGTGGCATTGGTATCGATTGTTGCCTGACACCGAAGAGTGGCCACCATAGCTTTTGGCGGCTTGTCCAATCGAATTCCTTAGCTGATCTGCCTCTTGGTAGCTGTGCGGAATGTCAACCGTTAGTTTTCCGTCATCCTGTTCCAGTTTCACTAACGAAGGAATCCCTGCGCCGACACGTTCCAACACATTATTTAGTTTCGCGATGGAAACCTCAGGGATCGGATTCGGAGCAGAATCATCCGTAGCTTCGCCGGCAGCGGCTTGTTTTCCAAACAGACCCAGCACCGCTTGTTTCAGTGCCGCTGGAGCGACTTTCGCCTCTGCTATTTGATACGCGACGACGGATTGGCCGCCCGCAAGTGTGGCTATCAATGAGAAGACAGGTAGAAACCATTGAAGGCCTCGCATGGCATTTTTCCAGTTGCAATTGCGGGACTGCAAAAAAATAATTTGATTTCGCGGCACAGTACTACCTTGCTAAAGATATTCGAAGGTTGCTAGACCTATTGTACCGGCATCGGTGTGGATAAGCGAACAGTTCTTTCGCCACTGGGGAACGGATCCCGCAAACAGATGGGTTCGGAAATTTGTTATTCTAGTGAAAACCCGCGAATAAGGGCGTCTTCATCGTACAGACGTAGGTGGCGATAATAGACTTCTAAGATCAGAATGGACATCGCCGTATTGAAGAACCGCCCGCCTTCGGCCGACGTCTTCCTGTCTTCAAAGTACCAACTGCCACGCTGATGCCCTTTGATGTCTTGCGTGTTGATTAGGAAATCGCGCATCTGGCGGTTCCAATCTCTCCAGATATCGCCACCAAAGTGGAACATCACGATGGTAGCGTAGTAGTCAAAATAGATGTTTTGGGCCGAGACGCCATGATCGAGCAAAAAATTCATGCCGTTTCGCATTTCATCGCCATTGCGATTCCAGCCGTCATAGAAGCGAAGTAACGTTCCAATCGCTGTCGGGACGGCTCTAGCTTTGTTGGGGTCTTCGCCAGTATAGAAAAACGTGCCTCCTGGGCTCACCTCTTGCGAATTGACAAACTCGGTCGCTTTTTGCAACGTTTTTTCAGGGACAGCTAAGCCTGAAATTTTTGCGGTCTTTAACGCCATCAATTGCCAGCCTGTCACATTCAGATCACCCATTTGGCGGGGCAAGTAGCGCCAACCACCTAGCGGATGCTGCGCACTGACTATAAAGTCGACCGCCTGCTGGGTTGGAATTTGCAACGCGGGGTCTTTGGAAATGGCATACGCTTCGGCCATCGCAAGTGTGGCAATTCCTTGGCCATACATCGAAGAACTGGTCAACTGAGTTAGGTCGCCGTTACGTGATTCTTTGATCAGATAATTTAGGCCTTTTAAAACAGTAAACTGATACTCGCTCTCATCCACATGGTTGTGATTGCGGGCCAAGAAGCATAAAAGTGCCAGGCCTGTTGCTGCTGTCTTAGATGCGGAGTTACCCGAGTTGGGGCAAGTGCAGTCTTGGCCATGCTTAAAGCTCCAACTTCCATCAGGCTGTTGATGTTTGGCCAGCCACTGAAGGCCCATGTCGACGGCGTTCTCCGAGGCATCGTTGCCACCGCCCTTTTTCAGCAATTCTGGGCGATTCTCTGCTTTGCGACCAGAAAGGCCGCCGCCAGTTGGGGACGAATTACTGACTTCCAGACTTGGATTCGGGGAATCGATTTTGATTGGCTGTGGACTTGTAGTTTTGTTCACTTTTGGCGATGGAATAATGTTGTCCCGAAGATCTAGATTGTTGTTCAGTAGCGAAAGCGGATTCAACGATTCTTGGATGCTGCTAATTTGAGTATTGAAGTTCGCCTGCTGGATTTCAACTCCATCTTCGACGCCTAGGAATAACATTGGCCCTTGTCCAGGCACACCTTGTTTCACCCACAGGGCCAGTATTAATAGTAACGCCAAATGCATCAGAAGACTGAACGACATGCCTAACAAATCACGTTTGCGATACCAGACTGCGTGAAGGTCGTGGTTGGCATTGGCGTTCAGGTCGGCCAGGCCGCTTAATGCCGCCTGCAATTGTTCTTGGCTGCCAGGATCTCTGGCTTTTTGGCGTTCCGTCGTTCTGGCTGTTGCATCATGCCAGTGACCTAGTTGTTGTTGAGGCAACAGCGAAAGAACGTCCGACGATTCGGGCTTGGCTTGTCGCCCAAGAAATGTTGCAAGTGTTGGGTCGTTGCCAGCTCGCCGCTGTTTTCTAGCAGCTGAGTTGGTTTGAATGGCAATCCTGGACGATGGTTCTTTGGGGTGAGTCTTCTTGGGAACAGAATTTTGGGTTTTGTTCAGAACGGGAGACGAGGTCGGCGCAGCAGGCAACGTAGTTCGCACGGGCGAATCTGGCTCAAGAGCATCATGATTTTTGTTGGGATGCGTCACATGTGGCCAGGGGTCAGTTGGTCGAAACAGGGTGATCGAGTATTTATTGAATTGGCGATCGGTTTGGGAACGCCGCTGCTAATTCGAGCGATCGGGTAGCCTTGGGGTTCCCGATTCTTGGGAATCCCTATTCATTTTGCAGTATTGTGGTACGTCATCCTACTATCGCATCATCAAACGCGGTTTCTTTACACAGCAAGCCGGTTTTTCAGGTGGATAATTAAGTTCGCGTGATCGATTGGACCTGTGCCGTTTGGAAGCCAGTTCAAATAACGATCTGCCGTGCCAGAGATTGAAAGCAGGCGCAGCAGACGGCTGTTCAGAAGCAGCGAATCTAATGAAAGTAGATAAAGCGACGAACAAAAATGGGTGAACATGGACGAATGTGCAAGCTAAACGTGGTCATATTGCGTTCGCCAAGTCTAGGTTGCACATTGCAGAGATAGGGTTGCACATTGCAGAGATAGGGTTGCACATTGCAGAGACATGTAGGTGTACACCTCTAGCGGTCCGCTAAATCGGATGCAGTCGGTTACGATTGCGCCGGCAATTTCGAATATGTCGATGAGTCACCCAGAGGGATTCGTGAATCGATCGTAGTACCGTTTGCTGCACCCAAGCAATGGTTACTTGACCATCGAATCTTTGAGTTGGAAAACGGCCCAAATCTTTTTGTCGGGGCCTCGGAATGGTTTAAGATCGAACGTGCCTTCGACCGTAATCGACCGGGTTGAAAAGTTAGCCGAATGGTCCTCTCCCATATTCACGATCATGCAATCAAAAAGTGCAGCTCCTGGACCAAAGCAACATTCTTGATTGTCACGAACGAAAACAAACTTCTTGATATCGCGTTCTCTAAAGCTGGGCCGGATAAAACCACGAATGCGAATTTTTCTACCGCGAAGCTTGATCAAATCGTCGGTCAACTGACTGACTTCAAAGGGTTCATCGGGTTTAATGTTGAATTTAAGATGATCAAAATTCAACTCCAAGGTGCCTTCCAATGACCAATCAATCGGCGTTGGCGGAGATTCTACAGGGGGTTCTTCTTTCTCCTGTTCACCGACTTTTTTGACGACGGAATCTTTGACGTTTTCGGTTTGCTCGGACTTGGGCGGCTCGGACTGTTTGCCATTGTTTGCTTGTTGTTTCGTGGCCTTTTCTAATTCGGACTTATTGACCGGGTCTTCTTTCGCTTTCTCTTGCAGCAGGCCCGCGACGACCCTTGAAGTTGGCTGCCCAGCGATGGTTTGCGGGCCCCAGGCCGCCCACGCTGCTAGGGTCAGCGTTGTCACGCAGACAGCCAGATCAGTCTTTCGGCTTGGAGTGAAAATCATGCTTACGTCCTTTTCGGGAAGCGGCTTGGAGTAGAAATCTTCTGAACACTCGGACTGCGCGAGAATGATGAACGCTCGCCCTTCTAAACGTTGATCAATTTGAACTACTTAGTCGACGACGATTTACTCAAAGGAATCGGCTTCGATTTCATACACATAACCGGTGATGTCCTTGGCAATGCGCTCTCCCTTTTGCAGGCGGCGATTCAGCTTGAAAGTGCCATGCACCTTCTTTAGCTGCCAGTCGTATCTGGCCGTCACGCCTTCTGGTAATTTGACCATCACCAATTCGCTGATTTTTGGATTGCCGCCGAAGCAGCAATCTCCGAAATCGCCAACCATCAGAAATTCGGTCATGCCTTCGGTTCGAAGGCCTGGGCGAACGTAACCTTTTAGAAAGATAGGTTTGCCATCAAGTTCAATGGCCTTGTCTGAAACTTGTTTGCCGGGCGCCGTTTCTTTCAAGTCTGCAGCAAACGAAACCCGTTCATATCCTTTGCGGATTTCGGTTTGGTAAACGTAGTAGTGGTACCCTACGCCACCAAATAAAGAGATGGACCCTAACATAAGTCCGAAGATAGCCACGGGTGCGCCGGTAAATTCGTGCGAATATTTCGTGGCGGTCTGGAAACCAATGACGCCAAAGATAATGGCCAACAGACCCAAGCTTACAAAGACGGAGAAAATAAAACCCGTCAAAGAAAGCAAACCGATCACTACCGAAACGGTTGCCGCTTTGCTTAGCGACTTATAGGAATCGACGTCCGACATCCCCTGTTGATCAGGTGACTTGTACGGGGATTGAGTGGGCGATTCTGTCAAGTTTTGAGTGTCCAGACTAGTCATGATTCGATCTCTGGTTTTGGAAGTTGGCGTTGTTGATTTGGGTGTTCGCAACAAATAAAAAAATGCAAGCAAAGTCAACCCAACGCTGTTGTTGGTCTCATGGCTATTGCCGAGTCATTCAAATTGCTGCAGAACGAACATACTTCGCTTATGCCAGCAATCGGCAATCAGGCGACACTGTCTAGCTGAAGCGATTAGCCTGCAATCTAAACTTGCCATGGCCCCCATCATTCTTTGCCTAGCAAAGTACGCCGAAGCCAAGTCAAGCATGCGACCATCGGAGCGAAAAGAATGCGGAACGAAGGAGCGCTTTAGAAACTAACCAGGCGAAACTGCCCCGGCGAACTGTTTTTGCAATCTATCGAGGTCAGATTAGGTATTGAACTAGCATTCACTTTCAAACGCCTAATTCCCACCCTTCTCACCCCACTACGCAAACCCATCTGCTGGTTAAGTCACCCAATGTCGTAGGAGAGATCGCGACGCATAGCGATCGCTACGTATAAGGGATCCTAATCCAGACGTGTTAGACTTCAGTTGTCTTACCTTATTATACTGGATCCCTTGCGAATTTTTCAATGAAGTTTGGCTTAACAGAAGAGGCGACTGAAGGTGCCGCTGAACAAAGACCACGCCAAAATCAGCAGTAAAACATTGGCTGCGACGGGAATCCCCAGGATCCACCAAAAGTAACTTTTGCGTAATGCAGGCGGTTCCGGCGGGTTAGAAGGCAGCGGTCTAGAGGATGCGGTTCGTTCCAAGCCAGCGTTCGCCGCGTCAACCGGCAACGCTTTGTTAGTGCTAGGCGTCTTCACTGGTTCTGGTTTGACGGGGATCAGATTTTCGATGTCGTCTTGATTATTGATCAACTGAATCTTAGGTTCCGCGTCTTGAGTTTCCTCGGCCTGGACATACTCGAGCGTCATTCCAGGAGTCGAAAGATCTTGGAATGAAGTTGAAATCGGTTGAACATCGATGTCCGCAATATCATCTAATTGATCCGAGTTTAGTTGTGCGGGCGGCTGATTGGGTACAACGTCCAGTTGGTTCTCGGGTAGCGTTGGTTTCAAGGTCACAAGACGACTTTTGGATGAAACCTGAGAGGCCGTAACTGGTAGGCTGACGGCGCTGTCGGAAACCTGCGATTCATTCGTTCCTCCGCCATTGCCACCGTCGGATTTCGATTTATCTTGATCGTCGTCGTTCTTCAATTTCTTCAGCTCTTGTTCAAAGGTGGAGTCATCGTCTTGGGTATCCTCTTCGATGCCCTCTTCGAGGTCGAAAAAGGCGAGTGCGCGTCGGACGGCTTGGGCATCGACTTTCCGCAGTTCTTCAATTTTTTCTTTGGCTTCGGGCTTCGGACAAACTCTTAAGTAGTTGATAATCGGGACTCGAACCCAGTTGGTTTTCTCATTGGCGTTTTTGAACATGTCCACCAACTTGTCCATGGCTGACCAGTCCTTCCAGCGAGCCAGATCTGGAATGACAAGATCGGCAACTTCGGGGCGGTCCAGCATCAAGCGTATGGCTTGCAGAATTCGCGGCAGTGGAATCACTTTGCTTTCGGTGCCGTGAAAACGCAGGGCGGCAACGGCGGCGTAGGTGTCAACGTAATCCGCTTCTTTATTCCGTAAGAATTTGTCTTCGATCAAAGCGACGCCATCCTCTCCGGCCAAGGTCAAATAGCAGGCAGCTAACGCGTCCAGGGCCGCACGTTCCTTTTTATTATCGCTGGTGATCAGTTTTTCCAGCAGCTTCAAGTCAGCTTTGGAACCGCAGACTCCCAATAGTGTGTAATAAAGGCGTTTGCGATTAATCGTAACCTCTGGATCGGTGATCCATTTCAAAAGATTTTCGTGATTGATGTCCGCCTTGATCGCGATAACGTCCTCGTAAGGGGCCCGCGCGAATTCATCGTAAGCATCGTATGCCAGCAGACTCTCTTCATCTTCCAAGTAGCTGACGAAAAATCTCAGTCTCATCGGACCTTCGGCTGGCAACTTCTGGATGTCCAGCACATAAGTTTTGGAGCGAGGGGTCAACTTCATCGGAGTGCTCCAGGACATCGAGTCTGTGACCACGCCCATCACCAGGCACTCTTGGCCGGCCTGAAAACTGGCGGGCACGATTGTCTCAAACGTCTCTTTGTCTTCAATCAATCCCTTGCCTTTTAGTACCTGTGTCACTTCCAACTTCATCCTCAGGTCAAAGCCTTCTACGGATGAAGTTCCCGGGCCGACTACTTTGGCGATCACAACCGCGTCGGTTGAAAACATTTCCTCGCTAAGTGTTTGCTTGACCGCGCTGCAGAACGGGCAAAGCGCCATGGTTAAATTCTTGTAGGACGCACTGGATGAAGGCACACCGGCCCAATTCGGTGCCGAGTGAGCTGCCGACCGATTCACAGCGGTCCAAGCGATGCTGCCCCAGGTCAAATTGCCGCATGACGCTACCATTGCCAAAGCTATTAGCGGCACGCTTACGCAGGTCGCTACCTTGCATGCTGAAAGAACCTTGCATGCTGAAAGACCTTGGGCAACGACAAATAGGCGGGCAATCATATCGATCTGCACAATCTTTGTTCTTGATTTTAAGTTGTTCATTTGAGCGTACCTTTAATTCAAGCAGCTAAGGCAAGCGTTCAGTGACGACGGTTGAGCTTGGATTAGCAACTTAGGTTAGCAACTTAGGTTAGCAACGCGTGGGGGAGTCGATCTATTTTCTTAAGAATGCGATCGGTCGTACTACGAAACAAACGGGCCGTAGGTTCGCCCCGCCGCTTGTTGATCGATTTCGTAGAATCGGCCAGCAAGCCAAAGCCTTCGCCAGACAGCCGATTCCCTAGCAAGCGGAAAAGTCGGTGCAATTGACTTTACCATGCGACCGGTAACTCCTTAGTGCCTTCGACTTGAAGGCGACTTAGCGCATTGAAGGCGAATTGGGCGAAATCAATATCGGGTTACAAGTTTTCGGAAACATCTGTTCGATAGGCGGAAATTGCGGGCAACAAGCCAACCACCATCGCCAAGATGATGATTGCTGGGACCAGCAACAGCTCGGAAGATAATTCTAAGCCATTAAGCCAACCAATTGAAATGCCTGGCGCAAAACTAAACGGATCTAGGACCACGCCAGTGCTTTCCCGAATTTGCGGCCCAACGATTCCATTGGCAAGATGGGCAAGGAACCAACCCACGCAGCCGCCACCCAAGGCCAAAATTAGAGATTCTGCCAGAATTACCCCCATTACGGTGGTTTGACTGGCACCTAAAGCGCGCATTACCGCGATTTCCTGCTTGCGTTCGCTCATGGAATTGTAAATGCTGACCAAGATACCAATTCCTGAAACGACACAAATCATGAATGTCAGTACCAGTAAAATCTTTTGCACTGGTGCTACGAACATCTCGAGAACTGTATAAATTTCTTCGATTGGCAAGACGGCTTGAGCCGATTTTTGGGCAGATTTTGGGCTGAACGACGTCCAGTCCATCTCGCTCTCAAGCCCCTTGCCGCCATTGATGTTGGTTCTTAGCCCATTCAAACTGGCTCCGGTTTCATCGTGAGAACGCAGCAGCAGCGCTGTCAATTCGCGTTGTTCCAACGGCAAAGGAGCCATATAGACAGGGTTCACTGGCGCGAGCGGGTCCGCCGCTGGCGAATCCAGCGGTAGCGTTTCATTCTTGGTCGTTTGACCTTGGTTTGACGCATGACCTTGGCTTGAAGCATGACCTTGGCTTGAAGCATGACCTTGGCTTGAAGCAGTGTCTGCTGGGATTTCAGGAGGTGCTGAATCGATCCCTTGGGTGTCCGCCGGATCCCCAGAGCCAAAATCTAAGGTCTCTTCTGCGTTGGATCCTAAAAGTTCGGCAATGGAATTTTCGGTTTGGTTATCGAACAAGATCGTCGAAATCTCTTGATTCGTTCGAGGGGAATCATTCACGCCCCCAGGTGCTGGATCGGGACCGCTTTGGGCTTCAGTCGCAGGTAGCGTCGTGTCGTTTTGCGACGGTTCGACTAGAGTGATTTGGCCGCTATTGATTTCCTGCTGTCGTTGTTCCAGCAAGCGAGAAAATTCGCTGTCGCTAATCGGTTCCGCGTCGTCAAAATTGGTCACGTTGAAGCTCTCGTCTTCAAGCGGTTTGACGTGGTCATTCATTAGATAAAAGCCTTCGATATTCACGAAGACGCCGGCATCATTTCGAGTGCCGCTATATTTCAGAATGCCGACTAACTTGAAGCCTGTGGAGTGGACGTGACCGTTGGTGTTGATGTCACCATGAATCGGTCGCACGATGTCACCGATTTTCAAATTCTCGGCTTCCGCCACTTGGCCACCCACGACTGCTTCGAACACACCATTTTCTTCGTTCCAGGCGTCGAACGCGCGGCCGGCAGAGAATTCAAGGTGGGCTTGGGTGTCAACATTGATCTCCAATTCATTGAAGAAAGCTGGTGTCGTTGCGACGACTCGGAAGCGACTATCTTTTCCAAAGGTATCGCCCATGCAAATGGGGATAATCATCTTCGAGTACAGGGAATAGGATCCGTCTTCTTGGATTCGCATCCCTTCCAAAGCATAGTCGTTCCGCGCCCCAGCAGTCATCTGATCCAGCAGCGCAAGTCCCGCTGCGGCAGGAGATCCGCCCATCAATTGATTGTTCAGTTGCTGGGTTTGGTTGACGCAAACTTCCGACTGGAAAGCAAAAGAATGTCGCAATTGATCCTGTCGAACGCCTTTTTCGGTAAACGCCAGATAGTAATCGTAAGGGATCGTTTCCACCGGTTTGCTAAGATAAAAAACCGTATTTAGAACCAATTGCAGGCTACCGCCCTTGGCACCAATGATCATGTTGTAGCCGACGCTTGAGCCGGTTCGAAAATTTTCAGCGACGACTCCATGGATCGTCAAAACCAAGACGACTAGCATCACGCCTAAGGCCATTGAGAACGCTGTTAGCATCGAAGCTAAGCCGCGTTGTTGAACACTTCGCCAAGCGATCTTCCACCAGCTCATAACAATCTGTGCTCCGAAAAAGCAAACTGAAAAAGGGGAACCCATGAACAGGGGACTAGGGAGGCCTAGAAGGCATGAGCCTTGCTTTGAGCGACGACGAGATTCAACTGCGCCAAATTGTCGACCCGTTCGAATTGATCAGCAACGTCCATGTTGTGAGTCACCATCAAGAGAGAAACATTTTCCGCTTGGCACGACTTGCGAATCAAATCGACGATCATTTGTTGGTTCTTCGGGTCTACATTCGCCGTGGGTTCGTCGGCAAGGATCAATTTTGGACGATTCGCTAGGGCTCGGGCAACCGCTGTTCGTTGCTGTTCCCCAACGCTCATTTTGGCCGGTTTGTGATGCATTCGATGCGCTAGGCCAACTTGTTCCAGTAGGTCGATTGCGCGTTGGCGATCGAATTTGCCTCGTGCAAATGACATGCCTAGCATCACATTCTCTAACGCCGTGAAGCCTTTAAGCAAGTTGAAAGTTTGAAAGACGTAGCCGATCTTGTCGGCCCGAATTCGGTCACGACCCGATTGTGAATAATGAGTCAAATCAACATCGTCCAGTGCCACACGTCCTTGGTCGGGGCGAATAATGCCAGCGATGATGTGCAAGGTCGTTGTCTTGCCGCAACCGCTGGGTCCAAGCAGAACCACCTGCTCGCCAGGTGCTACGTGATAGTAAGGCAAGTCCAATACGGCAACCGATTGACCATCCCCTTGGCTGTACGCTTTTTTGATATTTTCTAGAAGTAACATAGCAAGGTTTTCGCATTGCGAGTTGGGAGAGATTCGGATTCCAATTATGGGCTATCGGCAAGGTAATCGCCAAGTAGATGTCAGCAATCGCCAATCGCCAGTAGGTAAAAGCAGACGTCAACCCTTACTTCGCAGTATAGACCATCGAGGGTCAGGTCGGCCCCCTATTGCAAGGTTGTGACAAAACGTAAGGCTGTCCTGTGGCATAAAAACCTAGCAAGATCGTTCTTGGGTCGGAAACAAGCACAAGGGATCGCGATTGCCCTGTCCAGCTTCGCTGGCAGATTGCTGCAGAAATTTCGCCGGCGGCCATTGGCTGTTGTGAAGTTAGGCAAATCGTGTCTGACGCCACCGGCGAATGCTAAAAACCGCGAATGAAAAAAACAATGCCTAGGCCGCGCACTGGAAGTGTGGTTTGGTGTAGGATTTACAGTAATTGTGCCCCTAGCGGATCCGCCGTTGGCTTGCCGTGTTGTTTGGTTTTTCCCCATGCCTAATCGGTGAGAAATTTTCAGCCCAATAAACTTCGGCTAGAACCTAGAGCGGTTTTCCGGTTGTTTAGCGGCAGTGATGCTTGGAAGTGGCTGAGACTTTGAAGTGGCTGAGGCTTTAAGGTGGCTGAGGCTTTAAGGTGGCTGAGGCTTTAAGGTGGCTGAGGCTTTAAGGTGGCTGAGGCTTTGATGTGAGCGGGTGTTTTTCCAAGGTGGCTAATTATTTACTTTAACTTCAATTTGCCGGACTTGTTTGCGTCTGTTGTTGGTCGTCTGAAACCAGATCTGGGTAGAATTGAACATTCTGTAGTCGAGATTCTCGTGTCAAAAAAATTAACAATGTTGTTTGCTTGCTTTCTTGTCGGTGCAATCGCTGCTCCAACCTCATGGGTGAAGGCGTCGAATTTAGACTCGGCAGCAAGCGTTGCCAATCCTCAGGAACAGGAAAAGCAAGAGAAGCAAGAGAAGCAAAAATCGGAAGTTGACGCCAAAGAGGTGGATGAATTTGCGGTGCCGGAGACCGATGACGTGGCGGTTCTTAGGTTGTTTGCGACCGCCTCGATGACTCGCAAGATTTCGTCACGCGAAGAATTTGATAAGCGAAAAGTCGCCGTTGTCCAAACGCTGACGAAAATCGTCGAATTGACAAAAGAATCCAAGGGCGATGACTACTTCTTCGCAACTCAACAGTTGTTAGTGTCACGGATGGGCAGCTTCAATGAAAAGGTCTTCAATGAAGTGGTTAGTTACTTGAAGGATAAGGACAACGTGGATGCGATGGATTTAAGTATTGTCCAGCGTCTTGCCATGTCGGCCCCAGAGGGCAAACGCAAGGAAGTCACTCAGGTCATGATTGCGACCTTGGCTGACATTAAGAATCGATTTAGCGACGAAGCAGTAAGCCAAACCGTTGCCCGGATGGAAGGTTCAGTGCGGTTTGCCGAATTGGAAGGCAATGAAGTCGTTTTGACCGGAACCAAAGTCGACGGCGAGGCGTTTGATGTCAAGGCATTTCGTGGAAAAGTAGTATTGATTGATTTCTGGGCGACTTGGTGCGGCCCTTGTGTGGCCGAGCATCCCAATTTACAAAAGAATTACGCCAAGTACGCTGCGCATGGATTCGAAATTGTAGGCATCAGTTTGGATCGCGACCGAGATGCATTGGATTCTTACCTGGAAGAACACGAAGTGTCTTGGGTTAACCTTCATGAAGACGGTGGTACCAGCCAATCTGCTGAATATTACGCTGTGATGAGCATTCCGACTATGATTTTGGTCGGACGTGACGGAAAAGTCATTTCGACAAAGGCTCGAGGCAAATCCTTGAATCAATTGCTTGCCAAGGAATTTCCTGACGTCAAGGACGCCGAAGAGTCAGCAGAAGAAGCTTCCGACAAGTAGCACGCTTAGTTGGCTGTCACGCGCTCCGTCGCCGATCGTGTTAGGTGTCATCAGGCTTTGGTGGTCTGGCGTATTTGCGGCTTCTTGCAGGTCTTGCCTGGAAGTTGAATCGAATTGCAAAAGTCATCAAACAGGTCAGCCAAAAGCAAGCTATCTAAAACTTAAATACAAACGGCCCAGCCAGAAATTTGAATTTCTGGCTGGGCCGTTCTTCATGCTGCCGATCAGGTTGCATCAATGCCAGTTGGTTAATCGCTATCTCTTGCGATTGGCTTGGTTTCTTTCCATCGCTCGGATGGAATCAGGATCCGTGACGGGTACTTCAGTTTCCCATTTAATTCCTTGTCGATTCCCACTGCGAACGTGCTGAGAGTGATTCTTGCCTTTGAACTCGAACGCTTTTGCGATCGAAATTAGTTTCCCCCCCAATTCCTTGGCGTCTAGGTCTAGTTTAATTGCTTCTAGAACAGTGCCGTCAATTCCGTAGGTTCCTGGTTGAATTGCCAAAATGCCTGCCGTAATTTGGATGGTTTTCCCCTCCGCGTCTTGGATGTCTTTCAGGTCGTCGATTTTAGTCGTTGAGCAGAAAACGAATCGGCCTGCAATTTCATCGGACCAAATCACTTCGTTCAATTTCGCTTGTGTCTTTTCGACTTCTTGCTTGTCTTTTCCAATGATAACCACGCAGGGTAGATTGTCACAAGACGCGACATTCAATCCCAAGCGAAAGTTTTTTATTTTGGGGAAGACGGGACTGGAGTTTGCTTTCACTGGTTTCGCAGGATACTTGGCCGACAATGCGACGATTTCATCGGCCAAATTGCTGGGCGAGTGAAAGCTGAAGTTAGGGCTTCGACCAGCGCGACTTAGCGGTTGCTTTCCGTCGGGCGTCAATAAGCAAAATACGGTGTTTTCCAATTCGCCAGATCGTCCGGTGTAAATTTTTGTTAGGAAGGCCGTTTCTTTTTTGTCTTCGTAGGTTGCTAGGCGAATGCAAACGAATTTTTGGGAGGCTTTGATCAAGGTGTCGTTAGACAGGAAACTCCTGTCCATGTTTTGCTTGCCGGGTCACCACATTCCCGAAACGCCAGCGCATTGCGGGGCCGCCGAAAGTAGCATAATCGGTTTACCCGTTCGCTTTGCCTCGGCCAATCCATCTTCCAAAACTCCGTACCACGCGATGCGGCGATTAACGCCCGTTTCCACTTTGGCAGGGTTCGCTTCGCCCCAGCCAATAGGCAGCAGCATAATGCACCCGATCAAGAACGCTGCGGCGGCGATCGATCTTGTTAGAAATTTCATCTTGTTTCCTTTGAGACAGGAGGGGGTTAGAGATTCTTATGGCCCAACAATTGCATCGAAAAAAGCAACCCAATGGTGACCTGGATAATTAATGTGGCACGAAAATTCATGCCCAACACGAATCAGTCCAGACGATTGTGGGAACCAGTTCGGGTATAAGAACGTCGAGGCCTTGCCTGTTTCTACTAGGTCCACCTGAGCGACGGGGTGAAATATTACGCTGCCTGGTGTCTTAGGCAAGTGTAGACTTTCTGCCAGAGCCGGCAAAATTGTTTTAGGTCGGCACAGATCGGGCGAGAAAAATCCTTAATTGACGCAGGAAAAGGCTAAACTGTGGCAGGTTTGGTCGCCCCAGCGCCCCCATGGATTCCCGGTGCGTTCAAACGCGTGTTGAACTATAATTTGGAATGAATTGCCAGTCGCCAGTTAGCAAGTTTCTGTTGTTCGGGCCTGGATTTGCCCTCATTCTCTTTAATTATGCTGACCAATTGTGGTCAGCACGAATCATCGCAAGGACATCGCAATGTCGCAGCCTATGGATCAAAGCGAGATAGGATATTACCGATTTGCCAGCCGCAGTAAGGGCTGGCAAAGTTGGTTGACGTCGTTCTTGTTTCACGGCCTCATTTTGGCGGTCATTGCGATCTTGCTTTATCAAATCCCCAAGGGAGCCGCGCGGGATGATATCGCTACTGGCGGTATCGTGTTGGTAAATGCCGATTTGGAAGCCAACGAGAAGCCGTATTTGGAGAAGGATGATGTCGAGAGTCCTGACGCAACCGATGCCGCCGCGGCCGCTGCTGCAGGTGCCGTCGCCGCCACGGAACAGACCATGTCTTTGGATGATTTGCCGGATCTGCCTGGCTTGGATGCCGCCGATGATGCCAAGGCCAAGGCGACCCAAGCACAGCAGGCCGTGCCGGGGGCTGGCGATTTAGCCGTCCCAACCACTCAGAATGGCGGCGGAAAGATCGGCCAGAAGCCTGTTGGGTTCAGCGGAGTCAAAGGCGTCGGTAGTCGGTTTGTTTATGTGGTTGATCGGTCAGCCAGTATGAATGAAAAAGGACTGATGAAAGCGGCCAAGGCCGAATTGAAAGAAAGCCTGAGCAGCCTGACTGAATTACAGCAGTTTCAAGTTGTTTTTTACAACGACCATCCACTGGCCTTCAATCCAAACGGCGGTCCGCCCAAGTTGTTTTTTGGTACGGAAGAGAACATTGCCTTGGCATTAGATTTTGTCGAACGGACAACGCCCGACGGAGCAACCGTTCATCTTGAAGCCTTGGAGCAAGCGCTAGGTCTGGGAGCCGATGTGGTTTTTCTATTAACCGATGCGGATGATGGGCTGACCCGAGATGAACTGGCGGCCATTGATCGCGCCAATCGTGCAGCAGCAAGCATCAACGTTATTGTGTTTGGCCCTACCGCTCAGCCCACTGCCGCTAACTTGTCTTTTAACCGTTTGACTAAAGAAAACCGTGGACAATTCGTGTATAAACCTTTGACCGCGATCCGTAGACCTTAACAATGTGAAGTTGCGGCGATCGCGATTTGAAGTGATCCCTGGCTGTCTGGTAAGTTTGGAGTTTCCACTGGTGAATGGTTTGTTTTATTTTGTCGCGTTGGCAATGCTGAGGATGCGTTGTGTCCTTCAGGCTTTGGGTTTGAGTTCTAACATGTTTGGTCCCGTTTTTGATTTACGGTCAGCAAAATGCCTTTCCGTGTGGTTTTGTTGTGTCAATTTGGCTGCGATTAGCGTTGCTAGTACTTCGATGCAAGAGAAGCAATCTGGCTTGCCGCAGTACTGGGATGTTGTGGAATATCGAGTTGATTCTAGCGGCTTGAAGAAGAGTATTTTGGGCGTGGTCGCTGATTTGAATCAGCGGCAGCTTGAACTTCAGCTGGAATCGGGGGTCCTGCGCAAATTGGAACGTGCGCAAGTTATTTCAGTGCGACTGGAACATGATCGTGTCTTGGCTGAGGCGGATGGCTTGGCGAATGTAGGTCAATTTGAAAAGGCGATTGCCGTTTACCAGCCGATTATTCAATCGAAGAAATCATTGTGGCTAAGACGATATGCTGCGGCTGGGCGGGTTCAGGCTCAAATGGCTTTGGGGCAATATCGGCAAGCGTGCCTGTCCTTCCTGACTTTGGCAAAATCCGATCCGCAACAAGTACCGTGGGACGCAGCTCCGCTAATCTGGACTTCAGTGCTTTCCAGTGAATTACTGGATCAGCAGACCGTTATTTGGCTAAAGAGTGATGATGTGTTGGAGAATTTATTCGGGGCCAGTTACGGCTTGCAAAATCCCAAGTTCTCAGCGGCCAGTCAAGCGGTGCTGGAAAAGCTATCGCAGACTCAGGAGGGATTTGTTCAGGATCTGGTAATCGCTCAGTTGTGGCGATTGGAAAACCAGCCAACACAGGCTTCTCTAGATAAGATGCAGGCAAAGTTGGGTGAAATGGACAGAGAAATTCGAGCGGGGCCGTTGTTGGTATTGGCGCGGCAGTGCCGTTTGGCGCGGCAGGATCGAAAGGCCGTTCTGCTTTTCTTGGAGGTTAGCACATCCTACCCCCAGCAACACTCGTTAGTACTATTGGGTTTGGATGGTGCATACCTTACGCTAAACAGTCTTAACGATCCGCAATCGGCCATAGTATCGCAGTGGTTGAGGGATCGATTTCCAGATTCGGCACGGGCAGATTCGGCACGGGCAGATTCGCCGTTGGGCAATTAGGATTCGGAAACGCCTTCAGGGTATCGACGTCGCTGTCGGACCCTTGCTGGTGGTGAACCCGATCGATCGTTGATGGCGATCATGGGCGAAGCCAAGGTTCTAGAGTTTCGTTTTCGGTTAGAGCGTTTGTCCCAAGGTCACTGCATGGTGGTTGTGGGATCTTTGGGGACAATTTTTAGGCGCCGAGCAGTAGATCTTTGAAATCATGTTAATGGAGTGGCAA
>JBDNHU010000659.1:0-11664 GCA_041688615.1 Mariniblastus sp.
AAGTTTCTGTTCGCATAGCGAAGCTCCCATCATAAAAAGGACAGTGAAAAGCATGACCCAACTCGCTGAAACGCTCTCCTGGCGGCTGCTGACAGAGTTCTGGCAACGTTTCCCTGATCGTTATGCACTCATTGAAACACATCCGGGTGGAGGCATGTATGACTGCCTCAGCCTTGCTGAATGCAAAGACGGGTTTCATTCAATCCTTGACGTAAATCGAGGTGGCAGCCTCCATTTGCATAAGGGGCAAAATCACCACATTCCATGTCGCCTGAGAAGTTACCCTTTTTCGATCGTCTCGGAAGCGATTCGAAAAGGGTTAGCCTCCCAACGCTTGCTCACTTAACACGAACTGGCACCTGCGCATAACTGTTGCCACCGCCAGCGACGACGACGATCCAGTGCGTTCCGGGGCGTCTCGGGCCTTTGAGGTTTTGTTCGGCAGTGTCGGATGTCAGCGGAAGGAGCTTCAGGGCGGTCTCAAACGAGACGACGCACTTGAACGTTGGAATGGCGTTCTTGCAGTAGGACGCAATGAGTTCCGGGATCTCGTGCCGAGGCATGCCTTGCTTCTCAAGCGCCGCGTAGGTCAGTTGCTTGCCAATGTCGTCGGTCATTTCGATGATCATGCCGACCGGATCAGCCATGCCAGACTGCTGCATGCGGTCCACCACATCCGGGCCGTTGTGATTCAGCAGATGACGGCGGAGGTGTTTGGATTGCTCGGAGATGCCGCGTTCCATGGGAGTGCTCGCTGCTTGAAATGGTGTGGAGTAGTTGGCAGAATCTCGTTGTTACCGTGAGAATAGCAATGCTCTGCGGTCGACAAACATCACTCTGACGGACGATCTGCAAATCGATCTTTTGCAGTTGAATAATAATTGAGGTGACCGCCGAATCTGTGTGCCATCCATTGTTAGCTGAGCATCGGGCGTACTTTTTACGACACGTGGATACCATCCCGCCCAATTGAACACCATCGCCTATCAACTGCACCAAGAGTTTAGTGCTCGCAACTTTTTTGAAACCCAAACACAACTTTTGACAATAACTCCATTAGAGGATACCTGATTGGCCGACTTGTTCTCCATGCTGAATATGACGATCGTGATCGCAGTGCGTATCGTACTCGTGCCGTTCATATGCGCGGTCTCGTTTCTGATTGCGATGTTGGTAAAGCTGGGCTATTTCGTCTGGACGGGTGGGCGAACCAAACTGGTCTTTCTCTGGATTCCATTGTGGAGAAGAAGACAGTTTCGAGAAGTCTTTGAGGCTTCTCAGGAGGCGATGGATGAAGGCAATCAAGCGGCCGAGTTGTTGCCAGAGGTCTTCGCGAATGACTCACGGTCCTGGTGGGCTGTCATACGCCGTAGTCGATATCGTCGCCCCGAGGCGGGCGAAGCCATCTGCCCGCCGACGAACAACCCCAATTTTTGGCTACAGTTCGTGCTTCGGCAGCGAGGATCTTCTTGGATGGTGTTTGACCAGGACTATTTTCCCAAAGGCAGCAGAGCGGTTGTTAAGATCGTCGACCGGGAAGAACGTGGCGACCGAGGCATCGTTTCAATCGGTGAACTTTCGGGGGTTCGCTGTGAATTGCGTGAAACTGCTGACAACGGAAAGATGAAGCCAACCGTCGATGTTGGTGAATCAGTGTTGGTCGAAGTTACCGAGTCCCGAGGGCGCACGTGTGTCGCATCACTGGCCGAACGTTCGTGGTCTTCACTTCTAGAGAAGGTGACCAGCCAAACATCCCGTCGCAAATTCATGGTTGTTGCGTCCCCTTGGGTTTACATGGAGCTGGGAATCGTCGACGCATTTGGAACTCAGGTGCTTCGTGTCGAAGAGATTCGCTTGCCGAGTCGATCTCACATGCCGCGGTCGCAGCAAACGCTCCACCGCTTGGTCGTCCGCAACGGACGTCCACTTCAAGCAAAAGACTTCATGTTGATCGGCCTGGACGCCCCCGCCGCTCCGACATGCGGCCCGGTGCCCAGTAGTTTTCCTGTGTATCCCGAATGGCAACGTCCCAAAGAATTCGCTGTCTTTGTGGCGTTTGCTTCATTGTTTGCGACGTTGAATGTCCTCTGGTCAAACCGACGGACCCATCGAAACCTCTTCAAGCAGCTTCGCCAACAAGAGACTGTGGTGACGGGGGACAGCCTGATTCGTTTTGCCACCCTAGAGAATTTTGACAACGATAATCCACAGGACTTCTGGGCGTTCACCCACAGCGACGCAAAACTTCAGCACAAAGGTGCTTCGACCGGTTCGGTGACACATCTGCAAGCGAGCGCGAAGTCATTTACAAACAAGAACGGCGAGGAATATCGTTGGGTAAGCTCTTGGTCCAAGAAAGAACCGACGTGCTTTCAAAATGTCGCGACGGCTTGGTGGCGGAAACGAACCGAGCCGAAGCGATACATTCAAGTCTGGAATCGTATCGCAGCCTCTCTGATGGGACATGTAACGCTGGAACAGTTGGACAATCACACGAGCCAGTTAGAGGACTACCTCGCTGTCCTAGAGTCCATCTCGCGAGAAACAGCGGATGAAGAAAAGTTGTTTGGGGTTGCGGTTGAAGACGCAGGTCGCGACGGAACCGTTATCGTGCGGTTCGTTGGAAAGCGAGACTGGGATAAGGGGGACTCGGTTGTTCTGTACGACTCCAACCAGGCATCGGTTGCGGGAGCGGTTGTCGCTTGTTCCAGCGGAAAGAAACTTTGGCTCAATCTCGTCCGGGGAAATGTGGGGTATGCCAAACACATCATGATGACGTCGGAGGACATCCCGACACGAGTTCAGCGTGAATCGCTCACGCAAGTACGTGCTGATTCGTCCCTCAACAATTATGTGAGCGGCAACTTACGATCGTGTGGCGGGTGGTTCGGTGGTCTGTTAAGGCTTGGTCGGCGCAACATCTCTCTTTACAACAAACGTATCGAAAGCAATGCTTCAGCCGTGGCGGCACTTGAACGGAGCCTGCGTGAATCGAGCCGGGTGGCGATGGTTCAAGGACCGCCTGGCACGGGGAAGACAACTTTCATCGTCGAACTGATTCATCAACTCGTATTGAATCAACACAAGAAAGTGTTGCTGGTATCCCAAGGCAACCTCGCCGTGGATGAAGCTCTCGAACGCGTTTCCGCGGCTACCGATCGCATTCTTGCCGTTCGCATCGGTGACTACAACAAGATATCAGACTCAGTAAAGCATCTTCACTATGATTCGCGAGATATGGATGCGAAGGCTAGGCTAAGGGAGCGTCTAACGGCCAAAGGCATCTCCATCATCCTGCGTCCGTGGGATGTCGGCGGGCTACTGAGCTTGGCCAAGAATGAAATGATGGCTCGCGAGGCAGCGGCGGCAGAACAAAAGGAATGGGAAAATCTAGCGTCACACGTTGATTTGGTTTGTGCAACATGCGTCGGGATCGGTACCGGGCGAGCCATGCCATTTGGGGATCTGACTTACGATGTCGTGATCATTGACGAAGCAAGCCGGGCAACCCAGACCGAAGCCATGATACCGCTACGACTTGGACGACGCTGGGTATTGGTCGGCGACCACAAACAATTGCCACCGACGATGTTCCCCGAAGTCAAAGATCGCCTCCTTGCCGCAGGCGTAAGTCCCCTGCATGGTTCGATCAGCCTGTTCGAATTGCTTCAGGGCGTGGAAATCAAAGACTCAAACTTTAAAAACCTTTTCAAGGTGAATTCGAGGGATCGAGCAATTCTGACGACGCAGTACCGGATGCACCCAGCAATCGCGAGATTTGTGAGTGCTGTGTTCTACGACGATCCGGAACTCATCAAATCCGACGGAGACGCACTCCATCGCGGTTTGCCTTTCGCCCCCTTCGAATCACCGATTTGCGTGGTGGACACTCGCGATTGGCCGCGTCAGGGCAGGCACAAGCTGTGCGAGTGGCCGTTGAACCAAGAGCAGCGAGGTGACCGTCCTGAAACCAGCCGGAGTCTTAGCAACCCGCTTGAGGTTTCGCTCGTTGTCGAAGTGATCAAGAAGCTCGCAGCAGCATCCAAGCAAGCCGATGGAGAAACGCTTGGGCGACTCCAGTCGAACGGGGGTGAGCATGCCCAAAAAATATCGTTCGCAATCATCACTCCTTATCGCGAGCAAGTCTTTCAGATTCGCGCGGCGATTGGTCAAATTCGCGACTGGGGGCTTTTGCATATCGAGTCTGACTCGGTCGCCACGATCGACTCGTACCAAGGTAAAGAGCGGGATATTGTTATCTTTTCGTGCGTGAGAACAGCAAGAAGCGCGAAGACAAACCTGCAATTTCTGGAAGACCTGCGACGACTGAACGTTGCGTTTTCAAGGGCTAGGCACAAGCTGATTCTAATCGGCGATGGTGCAACCCTGCAAAACGCCGACCGCGACATAATGCAGGAACACGGGAAAAAAGTCTTCGAGCGATTCCTGAATGCAACGTTCAACGATGGGGATATCCAGCACGTCTGGTCCACGCCCGACAAAATGACGGAGGAAGCAGTTGAAAAATGATCTCTCTTGAATAACCCGTCTGCACAAAACTACCAAGGAAAGTCCATTGTCACTTTTATTGCTATAGCAACCGCCACTACTCGCTTATTTGGATGCCGGTTTTTCTCTCGTGAACGATAGTCGCGAGATTTCGCTCTCGCAAAGCATCGCCGCAAAAACGACTGGTGAAGGTTCGTCGCCTAACCGAAGCCATCCTAGGAAAGACGCCTATTCGCGAGTCACGATTGACGGGCAACTTGCAATCCATTTTGATGTTCACGACAGTCGGAATATCGACGAGCCAATCGCCGAAGGTGTCGACGTGTACTTCAAGCGAAGCTATTCGGCTCACGCGATCGCCAGCCGTTTTTAAAGTCGAGTTGTTCCGTTGGGTTTGGCTTACCAACTTTACCGTGGGGGAGTCGATTGGTTTGAGATGGCACGCATCGTTGGATGCGAACCTAGATGGAGCCGGAAGGTATTGGCACCCGCAGTCGTTTGCAACACAATCAATATGGCTTTGCACCTAGTTAAAACCGAGAACTGAGGGGCGGTAACGTGAGCAACAAACATACTCGAATTGCATTTGTAACGGCAGCTTATGCTGGCATTCGGAGCGACCGTCCGATCGAGTACTACCATCGTCCGTTGAATGACTTTCTTGGTCGATATCGCCAAACCGGCGGTGAAGCTTTGCTGCTTATACACGCCAACGAGGAATCGTGGTCGCTCATACCGGAATTTCGGAAACACATCGACATCGCAATTGTTGACGAACCAGAAGATCATGTATGGAATATCTGGCCAGACGAAGATTGGTCGGCAACCTACCAATGTTTGCTTCAATCAAATCCGACACACTGCCAATCCTATCAGGCAAGATTCAAAAGACTGATTGCGGTTTACCTGTGCAAACTTCGGCTTGTTGAAATTGCGTTTGAATCCAACGACTGTGATCTTGTCTTGTGGCACGATTCCGGACATTGGGTTTCGCATGGTGCGCAGCACGATCTGCAGAGATACGATGACCATCAAGGTCCCAAAGAAGCAAACGGTCGGTCGCTTGATCGGTTACTTCGATTACACGCTGATCGGTTCCCGGTATTTGGAACCTTAAGCCGACCGAATCGAAAGCGTTTCCACATGCCGTTGGCTTGGATGCGACGACACGCAGTGCGCGTTCGTGGTGAAGAGACAGATCTGCTGCTACGATCCCTTTATACCGCAGTCCTGTGGTCATTCAGGCGAGATGCATTTCCCGAGTTTATCGCCGAATTTCGTGATGCATGGCGGAGTTTGATCGAAATGCGTCAAGCAGGAATCGAAGAAAACGCCTTGACCATTGCCGCTTGGCGGCGGTCGATCCCCGGACTCGACTATGCTGATTGGCGACGGTTGCTCACTGGCAGCCAGACGGATGTTAACTTTGTGAGTCCCGGTCAAAGAGAGGTCACGGAATGAAGAATGCCGGACACTTTGAAAAATCGTTCAACGAGGCTAGGCGTTATCTTTGCCGACAGAAACACCGCGATGGTCGATACTCACTTCAACATGACAGTCCGCCTACCTTAATGTCAACGTGCTTCGGCGGGTTGTGTCAAATGGTACTTGATGGACGTAGCGACGACGAAACGAAGGACAGCGTGCTTTCATCATGCGACCCTACAGGGCGCTTCGTGGACGCGGAGTTGAAGTTGCATGAGGTCAATAGCAGCTTGCATCCTTATGAGTATCTTGCGGATCAATCTCATTACTTTGCCATCAGATACCTTCGCGTCTGTGGAAGTGTAGTTGATCGTGTAGCTTTGCCAATGGAGATGGACCTATCGAATCCGATTCGATGGATTGAAAGTCTGGACTGGACCGACCCTTGGCTGGAAAGTAACCGGATCATGTTCGCACTCGAACTACTTTCAAAAGGTCACGCAGCCGAACACGGCAAGCTGATTTCATGGCTTGTTAATCACTGGGATCCCGATACCGGCTTTTGGGGCACGGATCGGGGCGCAACGCTTGTTCGTGGGATGGCGGGCGCTTTTCATTTCTTCGGATTTATTGCAGATGCAGGTCGTGCTTTGCCGCCTGCCGATCTCGTTGTGCAAAGCACAATCGCTTTGCAGCATTCCGATGGCAGTTTCGCTCCGAACGGTGGCGGGAATACGTGCCTAGACATGGACGCCATCGACATCTTGTGCTTCTTCTGGCCAGCGCTTTCAGAATCGGTCCGGCACCGAGCTCGTCAAGCGTTGCTTAAGGCCCTGGAGGGGAATTTTGGTTTGCAGCAAAGCGATGGTGGATTCCCGGAGAGTCAGTCATCCGAATCTCGCAGGACGCAACTGGAGCTTGGGGCGAAAGACATAAGTCAGGTTTCACAGACCTGGCGAGGTTGCCAACGGATTCGTTACAGCTCTTGGTCGAGAATGGAATATGATGCAACTCAGTCTGACCTTTGGTCGACGATGTCTCGAGTGGTCTGCTTGCGGCGAATCCAGCAAGTGCTCGATTTCGATGAATTTCAGAAAAGCGGCTTTTCGATTGCCGGTGGAGGAATCGGCCAATTCATCCAAGCGAACAGGACTGTGGCCAGTGCATAGCTCAACCAAGCCATTCGTTGTTTCACTCCAAGGTCCGCACGGGGTTGGGAAGTCAACGCTGTTGCATCAGCTCCGATCTTGCTTCCCTGAGGCAGTGTTCTGCGATGAAACGGCAGAGCGTCTGGAGAACAAGAAACAACCGGAGGGCGAGTTGCTGGAAGCGGAAGTCTTTGCGGCAAACCAGAGAATGTTCATTTCTGCGGAGATTGCTCGGTGGAGATCCTTCAACGATAAGGAGCTTGTCATTATGGATCGCGGTCCAGAGACGACTGAGTTCTTCACGCTTCACTATTCTGAGTTCAAAGAAGCAAATTTCGATTCCGAGCAGTTGCTTTCTGACGAACTTCGGTCGCTGCGCGAATGCCGATCGTCTTTGTTGCTTTACTTGACCGCGTCCCCTGACCAGCTTTTTTCGAGAGCGGATGCTGACGCCAAACCACGCCCAACATTTTCGCGTTGGCTACACTTCTTCGAGCCAAAAGCAGCGAGTTGGTTTCGTCAGTTTCCGTCATGCCAGCACATCGACACGACCCACCGCAGTCCCGAAGCTATTAAAACTCTCGCCTTTGACATGATCTTAAACGCTCTAATGCAATTCAATGCCGAGGACTTAAACGCAATATGAATCTCTTTCAAAACTTCGACAACGATGTTTCCGCGTTTTCCGCTGCGAATGAGCTTCTGAAGGTTGCTGTCGGCAGAACATCGTCAATTCGGCAAAACACCAAGCGTCGGTTGTTCTGCTTTCACTCATGGCGAGCGGCTTTGCGGGGAATGGACCAACCGCTTGATAACGAAGAACTTGAGTTTGCGCGACAGCATGATCCTGCCTTACTTCACCTTGTCACCACAAAGAATCACCAGAAGTGGATTGTCGAGGAATTGGGGCACGAGGTGTTGATTCTTCCGCCCACATCGCTCCAAGACGAAGCAGTCTACAGGAACCTTGGGCTTAGCTCGAACTTTGATGTCTTCTTCAGTTGCATGTTCACCGATGCTCATATCGCGAGAAAACGAGTTGACCTTCTTTTTCGTCTGCTAGAAATTGCTCCTGACCTTCGAGTGGCTTGGGTTGGCGGATATGACCCTTACGAGCGTTGGGGCATGGAAACATCCCTTAACAGTCATTTCATTCAGCATGGCCTACCCGGGCCAAACGCCGAACCAATTTGGAACGAGCGTGAATCTTCCCTCTGTTGGAGTTTGGGAGGTGGCGTATTTGACGATGAGGTAAAAAAGCAATCAAAGATGCATCAGATGGTTGAGCGATCACTTAAATGCGGATTTCGCATTCAGTTCTACTCGAATCTCAGACGCGATCAGGTCGTCCATCTCCTAAACCGCTGTAAAACGTCTCTTTGTCTTTCGGTGAACGACCTATGGCCGCGTTCATTAACCGAAGCGATGGCTTGTGGCACGCCAGCAATCGCCGTTGAAGAATTGATGTGCGGACTCGAAGCGATCTCGTCCGAAACGGGCGTGATTGTCAATGCTTCGCCTGAGAGCATTCTTGATGGGATCCATCAAGCTGGGGAACTTGTTCGCTGCAACGTGAGGTCAGCCTATCTTGCAAGCTATGGATTGCGAAACGGAATTTCTCGCTTGACGGCAATGGCGCACACAGTCGAGCCGAATTGGACAGATATTGTCACTGTGGAACGTCCATCAGAATCCAGTTTCAAACGATCTCTTCGAGATCAAGTGGCAAGTATCGAAAACGGGGACAGGTGAATTAGGAATGATTGTCCCGACGCTCCTTGCATCGATGGTTGCAATGTTTGCATTGGTCCACAATCTGTGGGCAATTGGCAATCTATGGTTTGCACAGCGGTGGATCTCGCAACAGCGATCGAGAACGTACGACGAGGAGCCAAAGACATCCGTTACAATCATGCTTCCAATGTTTGATGAGGCGGCAATCGCAGTCGAGACAATCCGCCATTTCATCAAGCTAAGTTATCCGTCACATCTGGTTCGGATTGTTGTCATCACGACGAGACGTGAACAAAGTGACGATCAAACGACAAGCGAACGTGTTTCTGAGTATCTCGCGTCTTCATCTCACTGCAATGTCAAACATTACGCTTCCGATGGCACCGACACGTGCAAGGCCGATCAGCTCAACCAAGCGATCAGTTGGCTCGACAAAGAATCGCCACGGTGGTGGACAGAGAGTTCGATGATCGGCGTCTACGATGCAGACTCTCGTCCCGAGATCAACAGCCTGAAAGATCTCGATCGTGCTGTTCGCGAACATCCTCACGATCATGCGTTTCAACAGCCAGCGGTTTACATTGCCGGATTTGACAAGCTTCCCGGTGGTTTCATCGGTCACTATCTTCGTTCGCGCCCGCTCTATAACTTTCGCTTTTGCCTGTACCGCGAAATACCTGGCTTCCTTCGTAGCAAAGGGCTAAATATGACGCGATCTTGGCTTTGGAAGGCTCTCGTTTCGTCACCGAACCATTTTCTAGGCCACGGGGAATTCGTTCGCCGCTCGACATTGCGATCTGTTGGGGGATTCCCACCGCCAAGCGCTGACACTTCGCTAGGTACGGTGTTGTCGTTTTTGGGACATGCAATCATCCCGCTCAGCACGTTTGACTTGGGTGAGACACCAGCAAACGCTCGCATGCTCCTGCTTCAATCAGCAAATTGGTACGCCGGATGTGCACTCTACAAACGAGACTGCAATCTGGCTCGCCAACTGAGTGGCGGGATCGAGATTCGTCACATCGTGATGATGATGAAACGATTTGTTGAGAACATGATCTGGGCAGTTGGCCCCTTGCTTCTGATCTTCTCGCTTCCGTTTGCCCTTGCAACAAGACATTTTGGAATCGTTGCACTTTGTCTTGCGTCGTTTGGCTTCCATGGCATCTCCGTCTTTATGACGGCCCGAGAACTTGATCGTCTTTGTCAGGCCCATGGTTTCGCGAACGTCGTTCACTCTCCGTTGGATCACCGGTTCCTAGCGGTACTGGCGATGTATCCCGTGATGCTGGTTTTGAATTGCTTCGGGCCAATACTGTACTACGGTCGGCTTGTCCGTAGTTGGTTCACGAAACGAGAAATGCCTAGGTCCAAAACAACGCGAATCGGAGTTTAAGAATTGGCGTCGAGTACAAACGTCGTGTTGGTCGCCGTAGCGCTGACTTATCGATTCGCATCGCTGAAACAGTCGGCTGAAATTCTGTTGGTTGATCTCGATTCCGGCGATGTTGTACAGCGACGCTGGCTTCCACCGCCGATGTTTGATCTGACCCTTGGCGATCGTCCTACGGGGGGTGGCCGACAACGGGGAGCCAGAGGCGTTCGTTGCGTTGAGGATAAGATTTACGTGGCCACGTTTGACACCATTCACGTTTTGGATGCTAATCTACGAAGCGTCGAGCAAGTTACTTCTGACCGGTTTTGTGACATTCACGAGTTTTCGGTCGTCAAGGCGGGATTCGTGGTAACGTCAACTCGAATGGATGCAGTGGTTTGGTGCGACATTCGTGGATCAGTGAGTCGCGTTTGGTGTGCAACTGAAGATGAATCGCTGTTGTCCGCAGGCTTGGAAATTCCGAGAATGTTGCGTGACAGGGAGTGCGATTGGAGAGCGATGTACCCAAGCGATAACCCAACTCACCTGAATGCGATTTCATTCTCTAGAGATTCAACTCTTGTCGCATTGCACAACCAGGGGGTTCTTTGGGACATCGACGGAGAGTCGATATGGCATGATGCGAGGGAGGCCGAAGCTAGAAAGACGCACAATCACATTCGCCTCAGCGACGGCCGAATCATCGTCAACGACACTTCCCACGGAAGGTTGATTCAATGGGATCAAGATCGTTGGGTTTCGATTGACCTGTCGCAACCAGGGGTCTGCCCAGACCGACCTCGCGGCCTTAGCGCTTCGTGGGCGATTGAGCACGGTTGGCTGCGAGGCTTAGTTGAGATGGGGGATGGACGATTTCTTGCAGGACAATGCCCCGCTGCAATTATAATTGTGGATAAACAGCTCAATCACATCGAAAAGATTGTGCGGCTGCACCACGACTGGAGAGTCTCTGTGAACGGGCTCGACGTGTTAGGCCCAGACAAGACTGTTTAAGCCTACACTCGCTCTGGGTACTTTCAGCCTACCGAAGCGATTTCCTTACTTGGGCGAGGGTCGGTGCTCTCCTGACAATGGCGAGTTTTCGAAAAAGCGAGAGAAACGACCTCGCCGGCGACCCTACCAACACACCAAAATCCCAGCCCCGTTCGTGCCTACTACTCCTTCAGCCCAATGTTGGCAACGATAATTTCGAAATCACGTTTGTTAAGACGAATCGTACTTTTCGCAGTCGTGCAACCATCAGCAATGATAGTAATCGCTTTTCTTCCTTCGAGTCTGATGTCTGACTGCAAGCGGGCGTTAGAATCATGCCGAAAGCCTGACCCTCGTGAGTGGAGATCGGCTTGCAAATCGGACCCACTTCGGGAGATAGATCGGCGCGTAAATCGGACCCACCGTATTGGACCGTAGAATCTGCCTGTTTAATGGGCAGGTTTGAGGTCAAGGATGTTG
>JBDNHU010000660.1:0-7156 GCA_041688615.1 Mariniblastus sp.
GTGCCCAATTTGCGGATCCATCGGGCAGCGGTCCCCGCATTGGCATGTGATTTCCGCGGTTGGTTTGCCTTTACTCAAACGTCCCTGTAGTGAGTAAATACCGACCCGGTGTGTAAATGTTTACCCGAATCGGGTTTGCCGCAAAAAATTATGCATTCCAGATGTCGAATTGGCCCGATTAGGTAAAATAAGTTCAATGGTCTGTTTGAATTGAATCTTCGTGCGGGTTGCAGTTTGGCATTGGGTGGTAATTGGTAACGCTTGCAAGAATCTTGCTGGGCAAAATCAGCTTCGCCCTATTCGCAATGGTTAGTGCATGGATTAGAAAGCATCTTACCTTTAAGAGCGCTTGCAAGCGTCGCAATTTTCATGAAAGCCTGAGGCCTGATAGAGTGAGTGCCGCGAAAAATATTGTCCTTTGTTTTCCTGTGGAAGATCGACACTTGGATCAGATTCAGTCCGCCTGTCCTGGGGCGAACGTGATTAATGCGGGCCAAGAAGGTATCCCAGACGCGATTGTTCAGGCCGATATTTTTTGTGGTCATGCCAAAGTGTCACTGGATTGGCCAAGAGTTGTTCAGCAAGGACGTTTGCAATGGATTCAATCGTCCGCTGCGGGATTGGATCATTGCTTGGTGCCTTCGGTGATCGAATCGGAGATTCCTGTGACCAGTGCTTCGGGATTATTTGCGAACCAAGTGGCCGAGCAAACGTTCGCACTGCTGTTCGGATTGTTTCGCAGTTTGCCGGCGTTTTTTCGAGCAAGCTTAAAGGCTCAGTTCGTTCGGCGTCCAACCGACGATCTGCATGGCAAGACGATTGGAATTGTCGGGTTTGGCGGAAACGGTACTCGGATTGCTCAATTGTTGGCACCATTTGGTAACAGGATTTTGGCAACGGATTATTGGCCAAGGCAACGCCCCGCTTATGTGGACCAACTGTGGACGCCAGAGGGCTTGCCCCAGCTGTTGGTCGAAAGTGATGTGGTGATCCTATGCATGCCATTGAATCATCAGACCCGGCACATGATTGGGCGGACCGAGTTAGGGTTAATGAAGGCGGGAAGTTACTTGATCAACGTAGCGCGTGGCCCCGTTGTGGATGAAACTGCGTTGGTTCAGGCAATTGAATCGGGGCATCTCAAAGGCGTTGGCGTCGATGTCACGGAGGTTGAACCGCTGCCTGCCGACAGTCCTTTATGGACGATGGAAAACGTATTGATTACCCCTCATGTGGGCGCACAATCGCATCGGCGAGTTTCGGATACGGTTGATTTTTTCTGTCAGAATTTGCAACGTTTCATGAAGGGGCAGCCACTGATGAACCAAGTGGACAAAGTCTTGGGTTTCCCTGGTCCGATGGTTTGACACGTGTTGAGCGAAGCTGATTGAATGCCAGAGCAGATTTAGAGAATGGAATCTGGTGCCTGCCTAGGTTGCCTGGGAATCGCTAGACTGATTGGACGACAACAGCTTTGGTGGTGTTGTGGGCTTTGGTGATGTTTTGTTGTTTTGAATTGTTTGAATATTAACACCTTTGAGTTTCGAGCAACGAATTATGTCACGTCGAGTTTTTAATTTTTCTGCCGGCCCAAGTGTATTGCCTTTGCCGGTATTGGAACGAATTTCAGAGGAGATGACATGCTTCTCTGATACGGGTGTTTCCATTTTAGAGTTGGGGCATCGGACCGCTGCGTTTACGAACGTATTGGCGGAAGCGATTGAGCGATTGCGTCGGATCTTGAAAATTTCGGACGAATACGAAGTGTTCTTCGTGCAGGGTGGCGGGCGGTTTATCTTTTCCGTGTTGCCAATGAATTTTTGTTTGACGGATCAGCCTAGTCAGGTTGGTGATTATTTGGTTAGTGGTACCTGGGGTGCCAGCGCGCTTGCCGAAGCATCCAATGCAGGACGTGGCCATTGTGTTTGGGATGGAGCGACTTTGGGATACAAATGTCTGCCGGATGTGAAGACTTTGCTTCTGTCGCCTGACGCGGCGTACTTGCATTACACATCCAATGAGACGATTGAAGGCGTGCAATTCCAAGGCGATCTGAAGTCACAACTCGTGAAGTCACAACTCGTGAAGTCGGTGCCAGTGATTTGCGATATGTCATCTGACTTCTTGAGTCGACCGATTGATATTCAAAATTATGATATGGTTTATGCGTGCATTCAAAAGAATCTTGGGCCCGCAGGTGCGACCCTGGTCATCGCCAAGCGAGAGTTGCTAAATCGTAGCCAAGATCGAATGCCAGGCTATTGCAATCTTCGCAATCATGCTGCGGCGAAGTCGATGTACAATACGCCGCCAACGTTTTGCATTTATGTAGCGAACTTAGTTTTGCAATGGTTTGAAGAGGTCTTTGGTGACTTGGAGACGATCGGCGAATTTAATCGTAAGAAATCGCAGTTGATTTATGATGCAATTGCCAAGGATTCAGACGTTTATCAACTTCACGCCCAAGAAGATTGTCGGTCGCAGATGAATGTGACGTTCCGTCTACCCGACACAGAAACGGAAAAGCGATTGTTGGTCGAATCTGAGGCGGCTGGTCTGGCGTTCTTGGCGGGGCATCGAAGTGTCGGAGGTATCCGAGCTTCGTTGTACAATGCGATGCCAATGGAAGGCGCCGAAGCCTTGGCAGGTTTTCTGGCTGAATTTGCATATCGTGCCCAAAACGTTTGATTTTCAGGTGTCAAACCAAACAAAACTTGAGAATTTGAACCGATTGCCTAGAATTCCCTTGATCAAGGCGGCACGTTGGCGAAAATAGGATGAATTCTGGTTGGCTTGATCGCAATTTCCGTAAAATCGGGCGACGCAGAAATCGGGTACGGTGGAAACTGAACAAGGTAGGTGGCATTCAAAACTTTGTTGGTTTCTATCCCGATTGATCGTTGGAATCGTTATCGTCCTCGCCTTATCTTGCCGTCCTTCGGGCAGGCACTGGTCTAACCTTGCGGCTTAAACGTTTTTTCGCCGAAACTGGGGTTATTATGTTTCTTGCCAACGTTGGGGTACTCTTTTCACAGCGGTCGATAATTTGTCAATCGATAACTTGTCAATCGAACTGGTCAGACGAATAAGCATTTGGCAGGTTTGAAGTAAAGCGGCTTTCTTTATGAATCCTTTGATTCTTCGCGTTGTTGATGGTTCGGATAGGGGGCGAGTTTACTCGAACCTAACGCCACCGTTAACGATTGGACGCGAGGAAGGCAATCTGATTCAACTAAACGACGAACGAGTGAGCCGTTACCACGTTCGGATTCAGGTCGAGAGTGGGAATATCGTTCTGGCGGATTTGGGGAGTACCAACGGAACGAAAGTCAACGGTGAACGAGTTACGATTCGCAAACTTCGTTACGGTGACATGATTCAAATGGGTCGGACCTGCTTTTTGTTCGGGTCTCGAGATCAGATTGATGCTAGGTATTCGAAGTTAAAGGAATTGACCGAGGGAAATCTATTTAGTTCTACTGATGCGGTTAGTGATTTAATCGAACGCTATGGAAACGCTGCACCAAGTATTCTTGGGCAAAAGCTGCTGAACGAATCAGAGCCGCCACCTTTGCCTCAGACGCTCAGTGCCGGGCAGGTGGTCCAGGTCAGCGAGCTGCTTGAATTTTTTCATTATCGCATGCGACAATTGATCGCTGCGGCCGAAATTGGTGATCACGGCCAGAAGGCGACTTTCAGTTTCGAGAGTTGGCAATTGTTATTGGATTTACAGTCGCACATCGCGGAGTATCTGCAAAAAATTGTTGAACCCAGCGAGTGAATTTTGGGCTGTCTGTCGCCGTCATTTTGGCAATAACCTCTTTCGTCAAATGCGAAACCTGGTCGCAAACAAAACATTAACAGCCCAATCTGTGTAATTTCAGAAGCCGTAGGCACAGGTTACTTCGTGCTGACTTTCTTTGGTGTGGCTTCTTACTTTTTGGAAGCTTTGGGTTGCGGTGGAAAGTATTTTTCAACGATCCATTTGGGTTGCCATTGATCGGGCTTGCGATTGACTTTTGACAAATCGACTTCCTTCGATTTCGGGTTTTCGACAGAAAGTGGTGCCTTATCCGAATATTGAACCTGGGCTGTTTCCATTGCTTTCCAAAGTCGTTCAACAAGTGCTTGGTGAATTGGCGCGGCGACAAGATTGTTCATCTCATTGGGGTCCTCTTGAAGATCGAACAGTTGTTGCACATTGACTTCAGGGTAAACAATCAGTTTCCAGCGTTGATCGCGAATCGAACGCATGGATTGCCGGTAGGCGGTGAATAGATATTCTCGGCCCACGGTCTTAGCGTCTTGGATCATTGGCAGCACGCTGGTGCCTTCCACTTTCTCTGGAATCGCAAGCCCGCACCAATCCAAAACCGTAGGCATCAGGTCGAATAAGTAGATTAATTGCTGACGATCGGTCTGTTGGGAGATGCCTGGCCCGGAAATGATGAGCGGCGTTCCCATGCTGTGTTGATATAAGTTTTGTTTGCCAAGCAAGCCATGGCTTCCGACGGCAAGTCCATGATCGGCAGTGAACACAACCAGAGTCGATTCCTCGAGATTTAGCTCTTGCAACGTAGAAAGCAAGCGACCGATTTGATGATCCATGTGGTCGACCAATCCGTAATATTCGGCCAACTGTTGACGAATCGTTTCAGGATCCCTTGGCCATGCGGCTAAGACTTCATCTCGCAAGACTAATTCGCCGTTGTCAAACGGATGCTGGGGCAAGAAATTCTTCGGCAATTCGGGAAGGCGTTGGTAGTATTTGTTTCGATAATCTTCGGGAGGCTGCCGAGGGTCATGAGGGGCCGTAAGTGCCACGTAGCAAAAGAAAGGTTGGTCTTGGACTCGGTCGTTTCTTAAAAAACCAATGGCAGAATCGACAAAAGCTTCGGAAGAAAATTCCTTGGCTGATTGAACTTTTGAAAATCGATTTGACTTCAGTTTTGGGTTGTTGGGGTTAACTTCCAAGTCCTGTTCCATCTGGGCGGAAAACATATCCACAACCGGAACTTTGGTATGGTCGCTCATTCCACCGAACATAATGTTCCGCCCCTTTTGGAAAGAGCGTGCAAACGAATCGCGGCCGTTATGCCATTTGCCGGTTCCAAACGTTTGGTAACCTGCCTGGCCCAATAATTCGCCCAGCAACGGAGCGTTACTCATATCCATAGAAATGTTGAAGAGTGAACGGCCTGAATGCAGCATCGCTCGACTTGGTTGACAAACTGCGCCATGAATTGAACCAAAGCAATGCGTGTTTCTAAAACTGACTCCGCGACGCACCAAGCGATCCAGGTTCGGCGTATCGATGCCGGGATTTCCCCATGCCGAAATAGTGTCTTGTCGTTGATCGTCGGCAAAGATAAACAGAACATTCTTGGGTGCAGGGACTTGAGATCCAGAATGGGAAGATGAAACGACTTGGGAGTTCGACGTTGTCTGGGCACTCATCCCCTGGCAGAAGGCAAGTGAGATCATCGCGGCAAAAAAGCCTAAGAAAGTGTTGGGAACCCAGTTGCGAGTGAGGGTTTCGGGTAAGAACATCGATTTTCCGCCTGAAAATGGAAGTGAATAGCCAAGTCGATGAGAAAATTGGAATTTTGTTCTAATTCCTATTGAGTCACTTTGGAAATCTTTGTAATTAAGCACCATGCCACAGACGAATGGGCCGAGGCTCAATCAAATAGTTCAACGATTAAGTTTAATCCAATTAAGGTTGTTTTGTCAGTGATCAGAATGCGGGATTTCTGTTCACAATCCACCCTCCTGGGATGAGCATACAGTTTGTTGCTACGGGTTACTGGGTCAATCCGTTCAATGAACGCTCGCAAAATAGCCTTGCGATTGAGCACCGAAGTGCACTCCACTTCGGTGCTCAGTAGCTCACTTCAAGAGCAGCCTTGTGATCACCGGATAAGGCTGCTCTTGTTATTTCTTGTCTTGCTGGGACTTAATTCCCAGACATCGGGCCCATTCTTGGCCGCTGTATCGTGCCGGACATTTGGCAGCCTCCCTGTGGCGTATCTTTCTTGAAGCTAGAGACCGGTTTGAATAAGAATCCAAACTGCGCGATTGGCTGCTGGGCTTCAGGCTAAATCTTGAAAAGGGTGCTGCTTTCATTTTGTAGCAATCGCTTTTTCATTTCTAATCCGTCCGCCGCCGAAAATCCGCACAGCGAACCATTGGATGCCATGACTCGATGGCAAGGCACGATCAGCGGAAATCGATTGCGTGCCATCACTCCACCCACCGCTCGACTCGCGTTTGGTGATCCCACGAGGACCGCAAGTTGCCCATAACTACGTGTCTGACCCCAGACGATTTCACGACAGGCTTGCGAGACTTGTTGGCCGAATTCAGTCAAATGGGCCTTGTCGATCGGCAATGTCGATAAATCCGTTGGTATTCCGGTAGCGAACTGGAGTAACAATTCTTTCCAAGACTTCGCCTGTTCGGGCAATTGATTGTCGCGGACCACCTGTGGTTGTACCCAAGGCGAGGGTTTCTTTTCATCGGTGAATTTGGCTAGGGCCTCTTGGCGGCTGTGGTAGCCAAAAGAAAATCGTTTTATCGCGAGAGTGTTTTCCGAATTGGATTCGGCGACCGCTTCGTTCCAGAATTCGAGAAACATCCAGCGCAATTCGCTTTGGAAGAAGTGGATTTGCGTGGTCAGCGGTCTTGGACGGACGGTGGATTCCGAGTCGATATTTTGAACGGATAGGGTCATGGAATTTTCCGATCCAATGGTTAACTGGGGGAATCCTGGTAAACCAAGCTTAAACTTCAGTATTCGCCTTTGGCGTCTTCTTTGGATTGCCGATTGTACTTTATTTGGTGAAGCGGCGTGAAGCGTGGTTGCGGTTTCGTCTACGCTGGACAGGAGCGGGCTGGATTATGACGAATCCTTCGTTTGCCAGTAGATTAGCCCGTGAACAAAAAGGCTGACAGCGGTACAATTGTTAGTCGCGAAGAAACGTACCGATGGGCGGTAAAATCGCATTCTGGGTGGCCATGAAAAAGCGATTTTACCCAAGGGCGTTCCAGGTTCGTGGTGAATTGAGTTCTTTAGGTTACAATTGTGACTTGTTTGGTTCCCTCACAATCTAATAGTCAGTGAAGTTCCATGTTTGTGGATCGAGTCGAGATTAAA
>JBDNHU010000661.1:0-10586 GCA_041688615.1 Mariniblastus sp.
CGGGGCTATCGCCCAAACGGCTCACGAAATCACGTTCCGAAAACGCATCGCCGAAACCCTATTCATCGACGCGCGGAATCGTGGGTCGTTGTGACGTGACGTTGGCACCCATAGTGAACAGCGCACGAAACCGGGGCAGTCAACTTTCTTCGCAAGCGAACAGGGACTCTCTTGAGGCTGGTCGACGGTCTCTCTTGGATTTCGGCTGGCGAGTTTAAGCAATCCGGTCAAGGACCGGGGGAACCCATTTCTGGGATTCCGATTTAATGACCGATTTTTGCTTGACGCTTTTACCCGAAAATCACGATCAGCGACAACCGGATTGTCTCGGTGGATGACACGGGGGGCACGTACAAGATCAAACCATCGGAGAAGCAACTGTATCAAACTCGGCGACTGGACAGCCAGACGTTTGTGCCCCGATCGAATGAAAATCCGTCCTTAAGTCGATACTGTACAAAATAGTGAAAGCCGGAGGCTTGTGTTAAACGTATATCCTGAAATGCGAATGCGAATATCTCTGGATCATTTTCAATTCGATCAAATTGGAGGTCGAACGAATCACGGAAACGATTGGCAAGTTTGTGACTAATTTTTTCTTAACAGGATATCGCGTTGGTAAGGTCAGACGGTGCAGATGAATGAAAGCTCAGAGGTTAGGTCATCAATTTCGTCAACTTGTTTCCGCACCGGGTTTTGTGTTAAGACAATTCAGAGATCGGCCTCTAATTCCTGCGATCAACGTCGTACCTCTGCCTTGTGCCAATCTTGTACAAGGTCAGACGAATCATGGCGGTTTGCAAAGGGAACATTCTCTTTTCCTGCTTTCTTGGGTCGTCCTTGGGATCGCATTATTGACTCAAGCTCCAGCTTCTTTGCCGTTGTGGTCTGCCAACGGTCTGAGCCAAAAAGCCAACTTCTGGGTTGGCATTCAAGCCCTAATCGCGTGGCACCTTTTGCTATGCGATCATCAAAACCAAACCCTTAAACCCACGAACTCCCACAATCCAGATCGTGGCTGTGGAAGTATTTTCGAGAGACCAAACCTTGATTCAATACTGAAAATCATCTCGCGCCGAACAGTCTTGAGAATGTCCCTTTTTGTTTGCCGGTCATAAGACTTGCCAACGAGTGTATATCGCGAAGTTCGTGTCCAGTTTACGAACATCGTAAAGTCTCTTGCTATTTCACGCTTGGTCGTCAACCGATTTGTGTGTTGCTTTGGGCTGCATCAACTTCTACCGTTTCAAGAAGTGATCTCAGCTTGTGACACCCAGAGCGTATTCGCTCGATCCGCAGGCAGTGCCAACCGTAGCCGAAAACCCGATTGTGCGGCCGAAGTCAATCCAAAAACTTCATGTTCGTAATTTGATTTGAGAATCGCACCCGTAGCTATGAAGCCGACACCGGCTGCGATCCCTTACACGACTCGCGTTGGTTCGACCGTTGACTGGGAGGTCAATTTGCGGCAAAAGAGCACAAAGATCGCCGCTCTCAGCCAGACCAACATGTGTGTTCGCAGACCTGCGGAATGACCGCTGACTTGTCGTTCCATTCCAATCAAGCCGCCCAATAGAACCGCTGCGCTGGTCGGCATCAGGATTTCGATGTAGTCCATGTTTTTATGGTAGTCAAACCGCGATCAACCCGTCAATCCGCGAAGTGGCTGACATGGCAATCATTAGGTGATCGTGAAGAAGCGTCAGTGGATTGCCGAATTCAAGTTCAACTGCGACGACTTGCCAATCGAAGTTGACTTGTCAATCGAAGTTGACTTGCCAATCGAAGTCGAATTGCTAATCGAAGTCAAAGTGTCGGATGAAGCATGGTCGCTAAATAAGAAAGCCCGGCCATTGTTGACAAATGGTCGGGTGGGTTCGTGGAATTCTCTGCCTGATGCGCTTTATGCATTTAGTCTTTGGTTATTTTACCGCTCTAGGCCCTCAGCCAGGATCTGCTCGGAGGCATTGTAATCTTCGGGCTTGTGAAATATCGTCGCCCGAAGATTCTCACGATTCAAAGCAGGGTCAGTGTCCCCGCCTCATTTGCGGGTTTGGGTCGTGCCATCAAAACTGTGGGAGTCCCTGTGTGATTCTGAGTGTCGTTTGTTGCTAAATAGCGACCGCTTGAATCATCAATGTAAATGCGATTGATGGAATGATGTCGCCTATGATTTTGGCGCAGGCGCGGCTTATAAGAATGCAAAAGCAACGGTTCAATCGATGGTGATTGTTCCGTTGTTTGCAGAGGCGCGTGAAACGAGTGTCACGCAAGCGGGAGCAATTTCTGTTGTCCTGCACGATTAGAATCTAATGCTTGAATGTGTTTTATCACCCTTTCAAATCCTGCCCCATTTTGGGAATCGGTTATTCAGGTTGACTGATGCCAAGTCGCTTTGTGGGGTTGGTTTTCGGGCAATTGCGAATATATTCCAAGACCTCTGATACGTTCGCGGTCGCCAAGGCTAAACAGGAATCCGCTCCACCGTAGTACATGCGAATGGTACCTGCCTGTTGGTCGTGTATCCAACCGCATGGAAAGACCACTCCGTTAACGTCACCATTTCTTTCGTAAGGCTTTTCAGGCGCGAAAATCCACTCATCACTGCGGCGAATCACTCGCCAGGGTTCATCCAAATCCAATAATGCCAAACCCAGTCGGTAAATGCATCCACCTGGCGTGTGTCTTACGCCATGATACAGCAAAAGCCAGCCCTCGGGTGTCTCTAAAGGTGGTGGACTCAAGCCGATCTTGTTAGCATCCCACCAGGCGCCACGTCGTGCGCGCAACAGGACGTGATGGTCTCCCCAGTGAGTCAAATCGGGAGAAAACGAAAGCCAAATATGAGCTCCGCCGGATCCAGACGACACGGGGCGATGGATCATTGCGTATCGACCTCCAAACCGACGCGGGAAAACGGCGGCATCTTTATCGTCGGGTGGCATGACCGGTCCGATCCGATTGAACGCAACGAAATCTTTGGTCGCGGCCAACGAAACCGAGGGGCCACTGGGCGAGAAAGCCGTGTACGCAATAATCCATTCCTGACGTTCTTCAACCCAGGTTAATCTAGGGTCTTCCACTCCCCACAGTTCTTCTGGAAAATCGTTCGCTTCGGACGCGAAACTAGGGGTAGGGTCGATCTTCCAATTCGATACGCCGTCTTTGCTTCTGGCGACGGTGAAGTGCGAATGACCGCGCCGGTCTTCGACACGGACTAGCAAAATAGTTTCGCCATTAAATTGACAAGCGCCCGCGTTGAAAACCGTGTGTGCCGGATAGGGCCAGTCAGCAGCGGTTAAAATTGGATTTTTGTCAGATCGCTGGAAGAGTTCAAGGTAGGTATTGGAGCACTGGATTGATTTTGTCACGTGTTTCTTCGATTAAAAAAGTGAAAGAATCTGGGACATCCGAAACATCCCAACAAGATTTCGGGGTGGTTACCCTCAAGGTGGCAGAGAATCGGCAGCGACGTTCTGGCAGCGTGCCGGCGGTCGCCAGTCAGAATGCCCGCCACGGGATGGAATTCGGATGCGGATCAAAGTCATCGGTCAAACCCCGGCTGATTTGATATGCCGACTGTTGCGCGAAGTGGTTTGCAAGTCATTCTTTAGCAACTGGGTCCACAGCAGCGCCAAAGTTGATTCTGCGCCTTGGTTTCGATTCACTCCGTCGGACATTAGACCATCAAAACAACCGCCGTCTTGCAAGTTGACCATCGGTAAGTCCAAACTGTTCTTGCCAAGGAACCAATCGTAGGCTCGGTCGAAGATCGTCAGATATTTGGTCTGCTTGGTACACTCAAACGCTGCGACCGCTGCCGCGGCCATGGTGGATGCTTCGACTGGCTGTTGATCGTACAGCGACTTATCTTCCCCATGGGAATACCAATCATGATTGCCAACAGGCCAAAAGATTCCTGCGGATGTGCAGACCGAATCCAAAAAAGCAAACGACTCTTGGGCAATCGATAGAAAGTCTTTTTCTGGCCAAAGCACAGCGGCGTCGAACATTGCATGTGGCAGCACCGCATTGGCGTAAGTCATTCGCGATTCAAACCAATGCCAATCCAGTCGCCTTGATCTTCCATAACATTCGGAAATGTCAATGGCCGCGGCTTTTGCAATCGCTCCGAGTTTTTCTGGGGCAACAATTTCATGCTGTTTCAAAAGCATCCAAGCTTGAATCACATACGCTTGGGCCCGGATACTTCTTAGTTGGCTTAGTGAAGCAATGGCCCCCTCGACCATTTCCATCGCTAAGGCTCGAATCCCGATCGGTAGCTCACTGGCTAACACTTCGGCCAATGCCAAAATCACTTGGCCCTGGCAATCGTCAGTTCCGCCACTGTCCAGCCAATCCCGTTGATAGCCCATGAAATTGTGAAAACCTCGGACGGGGGATCGAGCATGTTCCAGGAAACTTAGGTAACAGATCACCCGTGATAGATTGACTTCATTGGGTTGAAGTTCCCAAATCCGAGCCGCTAGACGCAGCGCTCGGGCATGGTCGTCAGTCGTGTAGCCACTCTCTCGACGCGGCAAACTGTAGATTCCATGTTGAATCAATCCAGTCGAATCGGTCATGCGATCCAGGTGACGTAGCGACGGTACTCGATTTCCAAGCATCATTGAATTCCTAGAGAAGTCATTTTCCGAACGCAGCCATGTGGGCGGCGACATTTCGATTTTCAAATTGTTGGTTGAAAACACTCGAGAACAGATCCGAATATTTCCGCCCAACGATTGGCCAAAACATAGGACGAGCGTAGGCGTAAGCTCGACGTCGCGTTTGCGTGGAAAAACTTTCATTACACAAGAATCGCAATGTCGAATCGGCCATCGCTTCACTGTCTCCAAAGGGAACCAGCAGTCCTCGACCGTCGGCCAGAACTTCACGAGCGTACAAATAGGGAGTGCTCACCACCGCTCCCACTGTCGCCATCGCATAAGCCATCGTTCCGCTGGCTATCTGATCTTTTCCAGGATAGGGTGTCACGAAAACGTCGCTGGCTTGTAAGTGTGATAACAACTGAGGCAAATTTAGGTATTGATCAACAAACCGAACGTTGTCGCTAACGCCCAGGGACTTGGCCAATTTAACCAGATCGTTGCGATAGACCTCGCCCGAGTCTCGTTTGACTTGCGGGTGAGTGACACCGACGATCGAGTAAATGGCTTCGGGACATTGGTTGACGATCTTAGGCATGGCTTTGATCATGGCTTCCAATCCCTTGCCAGGGTTAATTAAGCCAAAGGTGCAAATGACCTTGCGACCTTCAAGTCCCAATACTTTTCGGTGCACCGGTTTGCGATGAAAAAGAACACTAGGGACCCCATGCGGAATCACATTGATCGACGAAGTGCAAACGCCGTAAACATCCCGCAACAGATCAGCCGCGGTATGGGTCATCACAATGACAGCTTTGCTGCGTTCGGAAATTTCCTGGATCAATCGACGAGGCAACGAATCGGGTTGTTTTTGCAACGTATGAAAGGTGGTGACGATCGGCTTTGAACACTCATTCAGGAAGTGCAAAATGCCGCTGCCCCAGTTCCCAGGATACAAGCCAAATTCATGTTGCAGACTGACCACATCAAATCGGCCTCGATTGACTTCCCCGGCCGCCTTTTGGTACGCATTTGGGGAATCGTTGTCGATCACATGCTTGACACGCGAATCCGTCCCAACCAACAAACGTGTTTTCTGGATTGCGACAACGGACGACACTGGGCGACCGGCAGCAAGATCTACCGCATCGGCTGTGTCTCTTGTAAAAGAAGCCAATCCACATTCCTCGGGTGGGTACGTCGAAAGAAAAACGGGCCGAATGGCAGGCATTGGACTGATCCTTCAGGGTGGGTCAGGGAATTGGGAATGGTATTTGAAAATGGGATCATGTCGCTTGCGACGGCAGTTCGCTGATTCGATCGATTCGGTCCATCGCTGTCGTTTTCGAACATCCGTACAGTTGTGACAACTTGGCGGCCAACAATTCGCGGTCTCCCGCAATGGCTGTGATGTCCGCATCGTCCAGTTTTCCAAACGTCGATCGGATGGATTGATCAAGAATCTTGCTGCCGGTAGGTTCTGTTATTCTTTTCATTTTTTTGTGTTTTTGTACTTTAGTGTTGTGGTGTGATTGGAAATGCTTTTCCAAAGTAGGATCAGCCAAGGAATCAAGAGTTGGACAAAAAAGAATTCCATGCATTGCATGAAACTGTTGTGTGATGAGCGAAGATTCAACGCCATTGAAATGGTCTTACAAAGGCAAGCAAGACAAAATCGAATGCTTCCTGAAAGGCACATGGCGGAATCGACCAACTGTCTTCCGGTGAATGTACAAAATCAGACGTTTCGATATGAACACAGTGACTTAGTTAGATGAAATTGCATTTCGGGTAAGTTGTCTATTTCAGACTTGCCACGCGGTTAATTTTGTTAGAGATGGGTTTTTCGACTTCCGGTTGCTGGTAGTAGCTACGGCCAACATCGCGATGATTTGTTTGCGTCGGATGGCCCCTAACGCTAATCGCTGGCGACGTTCGGTATCGCTCCATTGATCTTGAACTGCCTTGCAACGCGAACGGGTTTCATCGACCCAAAGATTTTGATTTTCACGCATTGGATTACTCCGTTAATGTAAATATTTTCGTGCATGCCCAGTAAATCGCTTGGTTAAAAAAAGGGGGCAATGCGAAAAGAGCTCTTGGTTGTGACTGGCTCTGTCTGGGAATTCCAGAAATGCGATTCGCTTAGATCGTGTGTTCGACGGAGTTGGATTGTTGGTGGGCTTCAACAAACCACAGCGACTTGTCGACCCCTCGTAGGACTTCGGTAAACAGGTCGACAGTTGCGGGATCATCCAGTTCAACGGCTTCGTTAATCATGGATCGGATCTGACTGCCAAAAGTCGATAGCGCGACGGTGACCGCTGCCACGTGCAATGTGCCGTCAGCAATTGCGTACGGGTATTCATCTAGTCTGGAACTTAAAGCGACCGACTGTACCGTTCCATGCGCTATACCACCAAGTTGGACAATCCGTTCGGCGATCTTGTCAACGTAGTCTTCCATCACTTCGTGGATGTTGTCGAATAGTTCATGCAACGCAATGAAATTTGATCCCTTGACGTTCCAGTGTGCATGTTTGAGTTGCATTTGAAGGTCAATCGCATTAGACAAGTGATTGTTTATTAAGGGACATAATTCCAAGCGATTGCCTTGCGACATGTCGTTTGCCGTTGCGTACAATTGGATCTTCTTATCTTGTTGATTGATAGTTTTAGTGTTCATGGTTTTATTCCTTTGGTTGAAGTGCGAGTAATGAGCTATTTTTGCTCAGAGGTTGGTGATGCTTGACAGTTTCACAATTGACGCTTCGATTGCAAATCGAGACCGCTGCCAATCGGACGTGGTGGATTCATCTAGGGCGTCGCACAAGGGTGGAATTGATTGTTTTAAGGCGTGTGGCAGCAGAAAATTTACTTCAATTCAAGCACGTAGCGACAGCAAAAGAAGCCAATTTCCACTTGCCTGCGGTGCGTGCTGGCATTTTCATAGGTGCCGCTGGCCTTATCGCATGCGCAGGCAAGCCGAGCAAGCGTTTGCCGCAGCCACAAAATTAGGAAAGGGTTCTCGGGCGGAACCGACGGCCGACTTGTAAGAATTTGTAAAGGACTGGACTTAAGTTTGTCCGTGATCAAATGCAGGAAGATAATTTTGGGCTGCAAGAATGTTTCAAGCGTCAACTGGCAATAGAAGTTGAAGCGGAGTGGGCCGCAGGTTCAATCTGCGGTTTCGCTGGGTGAGCGGCGGCCGGTAGTGGTAGCGGTAGCGGTAGCGGCGAGTGGTAGTGTGATAGTGTGATAGTGGTAGTGTGCGAGTAGTGGTGGTAGTGTGCGCGTGGTAGTGGTAGTGTGCGAGTGGTAGTGTGCGAGTGGTAGTGTGCGAGTGGTAGTGTGCGAGTGGTGGTGGTAGTGTGCGAGTGGTGGTAGTGGTAGTGGTAGTGTGGTAGTGGTAGTGTGCGGGGGCGCAATAGAATTGGATTGTCGACCATGCCTGCGCGCAGTGATTTGACATCAACTGCGTGGTTGGCTGTGGATAATCTTTAAGGCGTCAGCATTGTTTGGGGTCTAGCCATCTTCCAGAATTGCTTGGACGGCCAGGCAGCTCAGTTCTGCGGCGGATTTCGCCCCCAGTTTCCTTTTGATATTTTCGCGGTGCGTATCGATGGTATGAGTGCTAAGGAACAGTTCGGTGGCGATCGTCCCACTGGTTTTTCCGTTGCCGATCATCCGGAAAATTTCTAATTCACGATCGGTTAGGGCATCCATCGGTTCGCCCGAGGTTCCTTTATTTCCTAAGGCATGGGCCATCAGACGTCCGGAGATTTCGTCGCTAACGTAAAGTTCTCCGCGGAGCACGGTTCGGATCGCATCGATTACTCGTCCACCAGAATCCTGCTTATTCAGGTAGCCAGAGGCCCCGGCGCGTAACGCCCGTTCTGCGTACAGCGATTCCTTAAACCCTGAACAAACTAACATTTTGACTTTGGGGGCGATGGATTTAATCCGCTTGATCAGTTCAATTCCGTGCCCACTTTTGAGTGAAATATCGACGACCACCAGATCAGGTTTCATCTCTTTGACCAAGCCAACGGCTTCATCTTCAGTCGCCGCTTCACCGCATACTTCCAAGTCGGAGAACGCAGAAATTCGCAATTGTAGACCTTCTCGGACCAAGGCATGATCATCCACAATCAGAATTTTCGCCCGTGAGAAATTATCAGTCATTGTCGAACACCTCATGCAAAACCAAACATCTAACCAGAGTACCACCCTCTGGATTTTCAGTAATTCGAATCGAGCCGCCGATCAAGTTGGCGCGATATTCCATTGTTCTAAGTCCCAAGCCACTGGCGGGAGTGTTGATGCCGTTGACGTCCGCCGGATTGAAACCGTTTCCGTTGTCCGCGATTTCCAACATGAGACTGTCTTTGTGCTGCGCTAGCGTGATCCCAATGCGACTCGCCTTCCCGTGCCGCAAGGCATTGCTAACCGCTTCTTGAGCGATACGGTACAGATGGGTTGCGGTGGTATTTTGCAGTAGGGCGAAATTTTTTGACACGTTAACCCGACATCTTACTTGATCTGTGGTCGTATCGGTCGCCAATTCACTCAGGGCCGAACGTAGACCCTCGGCATCAATCTGAACAGGCATGATTCCGTGTGCCAGGTCGCGGACATGTCCGTTGGCTTCGCTTAATCTCTTGGCCATCAAAGAAGTTGTTTTTCGTAGCCGTTGGTAGTCGACATCCTTGAATTGCCATGTGGGTTCACTATCGAAATCGCTATGCACTTGGTAAGGGCCTTGTTCGATCGTTTCCAGCAAAACGTTGGCGAATAGTGTCAAGCCGGTCAACTCTTGTTGCGTACCGTCGTGCAGTTCTAAGCCAATGCGACGTTGTTCGTCGGCGGCGATTTCCAACGCATGCTTTTGCATCGCTTTGCGACTTGAGATGTCACGTAGAACACCCATGAAAAACCCAAGATGATCGACTTGGCTAACGGATAAGTCGGCGGGAAACGTGCTCCCATCTTTTCTTCGACATAGAACTTCACGACCGACGCCAATGATCCGCGCTTCACCCGTGTCCAAATATCTTTGGATATAACCATCATGCTCGTCTCTAAAAGGCGGAGGCATGAGCATGCTGACATTCTGGCCCACCAGTTCCGCTTTGGAGTAGCCGAAAATGGTTTGTGCCGCTTGATTAGCGCTATCAATAATTCCGCGTTCGTCAATCATAATGATGGCATCGGATGCGGTACTAAGGATTGCGCTTAATCGCATGTTCGTTTCATGAATTTTGGCTTCGTTGCGTTTGCGCTGGGTTACATCGTGATAGGTGATCACAATGCCATCAGTCACGTTATCGACCGCACGAAAGGGTAACGTTCTTCGAAGAAAACATCGGCCATCGACCGTGGTAACCTCGGATTCGAATTTCTTGGCGTCGACCAAAACGCGTTGGCAATCGGCCACTAACTGTGGATCAACCAGTGGCGATTCGATGTTTTGCAAAATGCGATTGATGACCAGGGACGTGGGCTGGAACAGTTCGATCGCGGGAGTGGTGAATCGTTTGACATGCAGCTGTTTGTCTAAGAACAAGGTGGCGATCTCGGTACTAATCATCAAGTTCGTGATTTCGCTATTGGATTGGTCCAATTCTGCTACTTTTTCAAGCAGCTCGCAATTGACCGTATTCAATTCTTCGTTCAGCGACTGCAATTCTTGTTTCGAAGATTCCAGTTCTTCATTGGACGATTGAAGTTCTTCGTTGAACAGGCTCATTCGTTCGATACTGTTTTGCAGTTCGTCGTGAGCTGTCTTGAGTTCATATTCAAGCAGGTCCACCATCGCCGCGTCGGATTCGAGAGTGCGATTTCCAAGGTCTTGGTTGGTCGTAGGCTTTGACGTGTCATGCACTGTGTTAGGGGTTTGAGCGTGGAATAAGATCAACATCAGCCCTTCCTTGTCACGCTGACCAAGAATCGGGCGGACCGTGATCTTGCAGTTCCA
>JBDNHU010000662.1:0-8856 GCA_041688615.1 Mariniblastus sp.
CGGGACTGAAAATCGTCAAGGGCCTGATAGAACGAGGGCATTTCCATTCAGATCCTTCCCAAAGCAAAAACATGAAGCTGCACCAGATTTTTGTCGATGGCATCCAGAAGGTTGCCGACAAATATCCGGGAAGTCTGAGTGGGCCTCACGGACTCGGTGGCATGGTTGCCTTGACGCCATTCGATGGATCTGCGGAAGTCGCTAAAGATTTGGCCATGCGATTGTACCATGCCGGACTAATGTCTTTCATTGCCGGTGGTTCGCCATACCGAGTGCGATTCTTGATGCCACTGGGTGCGACCCAAACCAAGCACATTGATCTAGCTTGCGAAATTCTGGACAAAGTCGTGGGCGAAATGGTGGCAAGTCGAGTCTAAAGCCCCGCGGGCTTTTTGATCGCGTTGAAAACCATTCAAATGGGTCTCAGGGTGCTTGGCACAGATGGCGATCAAAACCGCGACCGACGGTTATGCGAATGGACTACCGTGGCATGAGAAGTCGCTTTTTAGGGCCAAACCTTGTGGCAGGAGTCGGGCGACTAACTTTGCGGCTGCCTTGAAAACGTAATCGACTGTAATTCCCTTGTTCATCCGTCCACTTCGACAGGTCCAATGCCATGTTAGTTGTTCGCCCTGCCGCAATATCTGACTTAGATCAGTTGTACCAGTTGATTCTGCGTTCCGAAGAGGGCCTGACTTCGCTGAAGATCACTCGGGAACAATTGCAAGATCGGCTTGAGACGTCGGTCTTTGCGTTTGGCCGTACCTCGCAAAAACTAAGCGGACTGCCCTACGTCTTTGTGATGGAAGATCTTACTTCGGGCCAAGTGGTAGGCACCAGTTCGGTTTATTCGAAAGTAGGGGGTTATGAACCGTTTTACGCCTATCGAATTGAAAAATCGATTCATGAATCTAGTGAACTCAACGTCTATCGCGAAATCGATACGCTACATTTGAATAAGGAACATGACGGTCCGACCGAAATTGGCAGCTTGTTTTTGTCTCCCGAGTATTGGGGCAAGGGCAACGGTAAACTCTTGTCTCTTTCGCGATTTATGTACATGGCGGAATTCCCGGATCGATTTGATGTAAATACCATTGCAGAAATGCGAGGTGTGATTGATACCGAAGGACGCTCGCCCCTGTGGGATGCCTTAGGTAGCCATTTTTTTCAAATTGATTTTCCCAGGGCAGTGATGCAAATGTCGGTATCAAAGACATTTATTGCGGACCTGATGCCCCAACATCCAATTTACTTGCCATTGCTTCCCGAAGAAGCCAGAAATGTAGTGGGTCAGGTTCACCGGAATACCGAACCGGCGTTGGCGATGTTGAAGAAGCAAGGTTTTCGACACCAAGGGCTTGTTGACATTTTCGACGGCGGCCCAGTCGTTCACGCCAAGACAAAAGAGATCGCCACGGTCGCATTAAGCAATGGTTTTTTGGTGGGTGATGTCAAGGATTTTGACACCGTCGATAAACCATTACAATTAATTGCCAAGAGTGGCCTGGATTTCAAGGTGGTTGTCTCCACCATCCAAGTCAATGCGAAGTCGGTAACGATTCACCCAGCAATTGCCCAGACCTTGAACGTAGGACCAGGCGATCGATTGCGTATCGCGCCGTTGGGTTGATAGACGCTAGGCTACCTAATGCTGATTCGCAACACAGGATTGATCTGTAGACGAGCCAATTTGCTAGGCAGACGCGAGTCGAACAAGCGTCGTTGAGCGATCTTGGCAGAAGCACAAAATTACCGTTATCATGCGTCTTAGAACTGGCGCTGACTTCGGAATACCCTGATCGAAATCTTCAAACCACGAGCAATTTGCATGTCTGCTTCACCGTTTAGCGTCCCAGCACAAAATGCGAACAGGTTAGTTCTGGGGCAATGTTGGATCGATGGCCAATGGGTTGACGGGGAAGGTTTCGACCCTGCCGATGCCGAGTCCAATCAACTGGTTTCAACATCGCCATGTGAACGATTTAAGATATGGGCGGGCACTGTCGCATCCGCCAAACAGGTGGACGCAGCGGTTGTGTGTGCCCAAGTCGCGTGGAAATCTTGGCAGCGGACCGATTTGGAACAGCGAATCGCGGTCGTTATCAAGTATCAGGAAATCGTCAAGCAAACGGCGGACGAACTGGCATTGTTAATTTCGCGTGAGACAGGCAAACCCCTTTGGGAATCCAAAACCGAGGCGGCGGCAGTGGCGGGTAAGGTCGATCTGTCGATTTCGGCTTTGCGAACGCGACGTGACACCTTGGTTGAACCTTCGGGCAACGATCGAATTGTCACTCGATATAAATCGCACGGCGTTTTGGCAGTCCTAGGCCCTTTCAATTTTCCGGCTCACTTGCCAAATGGTCACATCATCCCGGCAATTTTGGCCGGCAATTCGGTTGTCTTTAAGCCCAGTGAAGTGACTCCGGCGGTAGGCCAATGGATGGTTGCCGCGTGGGAACTTGCCGGCTTGCCGCCTGGCGTTTTAAACTTGGTCCAGGGGGGGCGACCGACCGGGGCTGCGTTGGTCAGCCATCCAAAAATTGATGGCCTGTTGTTTACTGGCAGCAGCAACGCAGGAAAACACTTTCACGAATTAATGGCGGGCCAACCACAGAAAATTCTGGCCTTGGAAATGGGCGGAAACAATCCGCTGGTGGTTACCCAAGTCGACGACATCGATGCGGCCGTTTACCAAATCATTCTTTCGGCCTATCTAACGTCCGGTCAACGCTGCACCTGTGCGCGGCGTTTGATCCTGGTTGAAAACAACCAGACTCAAACTCTTGTGCAAACTTTGCTTCAACGCTTGGGCGGCATTCGTGTTGGGCTGTTTGATCAGGATCCAGAACCCTTCATGGGTGGTGTGGTCTCGGCCGAATCAGGCAGACAAATCCTGGGTGCTTGGAATGGAATGAAACAGCGAGGCGGGGTACCGTTATTAGAAATGGAAACCAAAGCTGGATTCGCTTCGCTGTTGACGCCAGGCTTGATCGATATGACTGACGTGAGTGAAAAAGAAGACAAAGAGTGGTTCGGGCCGCTGTTGCAAATCTACCGTGTCCAATCACTTCAGGCAGCAATTGACGAAGCCAATGACACAAAATATGGCCTAAGCGCGGGTCTGCTTAGTCAGTCTGCAGACGATTGGAATGAATTTGTCGGGCAGATTCGGGCAGGTGTGGTCAACCTAAACCGCCAAACCACCGGGGCCAGTGGCAAGTTACCCTTTGGAGGTTGCGGGTTTAGTGGAAATCATCGCCCCAGCGGCTACTTCGCGGCGGATTATTGCTCGTTCCCGATCGCATCGATGGAAACTGACTTGCTGACGCTTCCCGAACAAAAAATGGTCGGAATTCGCTGGGACTAGCCTACCACAGCCAGGGGTATAAACTGTCAGGTTATGAATTGGATTCTTACCGACCAACTGCAAACCGAAAACAACCAGGCCCTAATCCCTGGGTTGATAGGCGTTAGCGCGGCGATGCAGGTTGTCTATCGAATGACTCGCAAGGCCGCAGCAAGCCAAGCGTCGATTCTCTTGATCGGCGAAACAGGGACCGGGAAGGAATTGATCGCTAGGGCATTGCACCGAATGAGTTCCCGAGCCAGCGGCCCGATGGTCAAGGTCAACTGCGGCGCACTGAGTGAAAATCTGCTGGAGAGTGAACTATTTGGGCACGTCCGCGGTTCGTTCACTGGGGCCGTCGCCAATCGAACCGGTCGATTCGAAGCCGCACACACGGGCTCGATTTTCTTGGACGAAATCAATTCGACCGGTTTGTCGCTGCAGGTGAAATTGCTTCGCGTGCTCCAGGAACGTGAATTCGAACGCGTGGGTGACACCCAAACCGTGCAAGTTGATGTCCGAGTGATCGCGGCCAGTAACCGAGATCTATGGACCTTGGTCAAGAAAGGGGACTTTCGCGAGGATCTATATTGGCGACTGAACGTAATTCCGATAATGATCCCTCCGTTGCGTTACCGACCAGAAGACGTCCGCCAATTGATCGGTTTCTTTTCGGATTATTATAGCCGCGCCAATCAAGTAACCATCAATCGGATTTCCGAACCGGCATTGGTCGCGTTAGAAAACTATGATTGGCCGGGGAACGTTCGTGAATTACAAAATTATATCGAACGAGCGATCGTGATGTCGGAAGATGATACGATGGATGTCCATCACTTTCCCAATCACATCTTTGATGCCGACGCGGCCTTGGAAATGGCAGCACCTGTGTTGCAACCGGCCACTCTAAGTTTACCTGACATTTCGTTAGACGATTTGCTGCAACATGTTGTTCAACGCGGTTTGACGATCGCAGAACCAGCCGATGAGGAGTTACACTCACAAGTGGTTGACCAATTTGAAAAAGAATTGCTGGACCAAGTTTTGAAACGGTGCCAAGGGGTTCAAACCAAAGCAGCTTCGATGTTGGGTATCAATCGAAACACGCTTTATAAGAAGATTAAACAATTTGGCTTGGACCAACCTGATGGCAACAATTCTGAACCCACAAGCTAACCTTTGTTGAAGACAAGTCACGAATGACCCTGACCCAACCACTCGCCAAAAAACACACCTTACAAGTACGCTCAAACTGCACATGTCGTACTTTTTGACCCAGCCGGGGATGACAACAGGTCACCCACCTGACAACACAGTCAAACTTTAGTCAACCGTCGGTTGGCAACCGAAACTACGAACAGGAACGTTAGCCTTGGGACCGACATTTGCGATTTTGATGCTTTGTTTCTTCGGTGTCGCCTGGGTTTTGGGTTGGTGGCGAATGCAAAACGGTGCGCCAACACTGAATGATAGCGAAACCAGTGTTGGGAACTTATTCGGCAGCGGCCGACTTGCGGTTGGGATCAGTATCTGTGTCTTGATGGGCTTGATCTGCCAGTCGATCTTCATGATCACAGAAATCCAGAACACGTTGGCCCAGTTCAAAGTCCCTTCCGGCTGGTTCGTCTGGGGCGTGCTGGGTTCATGGGCATTGGTGGCTGCGTTGGTGCTTCAGCTAAATCATCGCAGAATGCACGTCTTCGGTTTGTTTGTTCTGCCGATCGCGGTCCTGTTATTTGGAGTCGGCTATTTTGCCGGAAGCCCCGAACAACCGCAGGCCGGAATCAGTCAACCGTTTTGGCGCTGGATTCACTCGGGCAGCCTACTGATGGGAACAGTCACCGTCGTTTTCGCATTCACCTCGGGCGCCCTCTATATGATTCAATCAAATCGCTTGAAAAATAAGCGTGGATCGGTAGGGATCAGGCTTCCTAGCTTAGAGAAGTTACAGGCGTATGGCGAAAGATGCTTGCTGGCTTCGTCATTAGCACTGGCCCTAGGGTTAGTTTCAGGGATCATTATGAACTTGATGTCCCAGTCGGGAACACCGATTATCAATTGGTCTCATCCGGTGGTTTGGACCTCTTCGATTTTGCTTTGTTGGCTGGTCGTGGCCACGCTGTTTAATGTTTTTTATCAACCGGCCAGGTATGGTCGCAAAGTCGCCTACCTAACGATTGCCAGTGGTTTATTTTTGGCGTTAGAACTGGCAATCGTCTTAATTTCGGGGCATGGTGCCGCAAACTCCAACCCAAAAGAAGCGTTGAATCTAGTATTACCCCTCGACTGCGAACAGGTCTGGTACGAAGCTGCATTACAAGTACCAACTCCGTACACTAGTCGCTTAGAAAACGGTCGACAACCCACGCCAGCCAGCCAGCCTAACTTAGTTTGTGATGGCACAACGATCAACGTGATTGCCGGGAAGGTGATCGGCTGATGCAAATTCTTGTGGTGGGAGCCAGTCATCATTCAACGCCTTTGGCATTGCGCGAAAAATTAGCGTTCTCCAAAGAGCAATTATTGCCAACGTTGCAACAAATTTTAGAAGCCTTACCCGAAGTCGAAAGTGTCCTGTTAAGCACTTGCAATCGAACCGAATTGTATTTGGCGGCAAGCACGGAAAAAGAAGTCTTTACCGAAGGGTGGGTATTGGACTTCTTTGCCAGTCAATCGGGCATAGATTTACCGACGTTGGAGAAGCATTTGTTTCGGCATGCCGATCGGCAAGCCATCGAACACCTGTTCCGAGTCACCTCCAGTTTGGAGAGCATGGTTTTGGGCGAGACACAGATTGTTAGCCAAGTTCGTTCAGCGTATGACACCGCTTGCCAGTTGCAACCTCAATTGCCAATACTGCACTCAGTTTTTCAGAAAGCAACCAACGTTGCCAAGACGATTGCAGGAGAAACGGACATTAACCGTCACCGAATCAGCGTTGCCAGTGTCGCCATCAGTGGATTCGCGTCTGACATTTTTGAAACGCTGCAAGACAAGCGAATTTTGGTAATCGGGGCCGGCGAAATTGCAATTGAAACTTTGGTCTATCTCAGCGACTTTGGTGTGGGGCAAATTCATGTCGTCAACCGAAGCCTTGAAAATGGCACCAACCTGGCTAAGCAGTTTGCAGGCACCGCGCATCCGTGGCAGGATTTGCATAAACAGATTCAATTAGCGGATTTGGTCGTTAGTGCAACTGGCGCCCATCAGTTTATCGTTTCCTTGGACGAATTTCAGGAAATCCATTACATCCGCAGGCAGCGGCCTTTGCTGATTCTGGACTTGGCGATCCCTCGTGACTTTGATCCCGCAATCGATCAAATGACCAACGTTTACTTGTATTCGGTTGATGATTTGAAAGCCCAATGCGAACGCAATCATCGCCTTCGCGAAAATGAATTACCCAAAGCCGAAGCTATTGTCCAGCGGCAAGTGGATCAATTCTTACACCAATGGAATATGCGATTTTCGGCGCCTGCGATTAGGCAACTTCGCGATCGAACTGATGAAATCAAAGCCGAGGAACTCAATCGATTATTCCGAAAACTGCAAGACTTAAGCCCGGAGACCAAACGCGAGATCGAAATTTCTTTCGACCGCTTGGTGAACAAAATGCTCCACCGACCAATGGAATCCCTGCGAGATGAAGCTAAGAAGGGATCACCCCACAAATTGGTCGAATCGCTGAAACGACTTTTCCAGTTGAGTGACTAAGATTTTCTGGCATGTGTTGTTCTGCTGGCAGTGCAATCGGTTCCGAAGACAAAATCCGATTCGATTATGGCAAACTGACCACACTTGCCGGTCGGAACCTCAACTGCACGCACGGATCTGACATTCCTGACAAGTGACTGACATGGGATGCAGTCTCCGGGACCCTGATGGCTTATCGCGGCCTCAAATCCTGGACGATTTGGTGCCGTGGTCCTCGGAATCGAACAAGCCCATCTGACACGACAGTTACAATATCCACGACCGCCGGCCAGTCGCCGACTGGCTTCTTAGGAATGAACACCAAGCCAAGAATGCCCATTTTTTCGACATCTGGCTTGCCTCCCATTCAGCAAAGTTTTATGTAAGAAACTGTCGAACGCGGACACAATAGTGCAGCAAAGCGGAGGTCTGGCTTTTCAAGAGAATGCGGGGTTCCGTTGCAGGGCCGTGATTCGAATGGCTGCAAAGCGATTCGTTTACCTAGGCGATGCAAGCCCATACTTCGGTTGCTTGCGAAGAATTTCAAGATTTCCGATGGCGACCCGTTCACAATGGCTTGGGCGAGTGACTTCGTTCGAAGCTAGCGAAAAGTTGGACGCGTTTGGTGAATCGAGGCTATTTGCGTGGTTTTGAAATGAATTTTTCCGTTAGAATCTCCCACTTCGCCGACCTCCTTTCGGTTTTTGGCTTTTGAATTCCGATACACTCAAGAGGCCAACGGCACTTGGTGCTGGGAAACACCGGACTAAACTTGGATTTGCTGGGAAGTGGATTTGCCCAGAATTTTCTGGCAAAGCTCGCTTGAACGACTCGTATTTTCGTAAAACATGACTCCTCTCCTCAAACGAGACTCCTCACATTTTGGGTTGGACAGAAATTCGTTGAACATCGATCAACAATTCTTTAACAGCCGTAATTTACGTCGATTGCTTAAGTAAGAAAAAAATGATGATGATAATTTCCAATCAATTCAATCCTACCTTTGACGAACTGATGGCCAACTCGGTTCAGTTTGGGACACGCTGCTGCTTGCCTTATCGTTGGTTGATTTTGCTGGCGGTTTGTCTGAATGCATTCGCTTTGACCGCGACGGTCCAAGCGTCGCCGCAGCAATTTGGCAATTTTGGTTTTGGTGCCTCCTCCGAACCAATCACACTAGAATCTAGCATTCGCCAGTTGAACGATTCGCAGCAGGCGATTTTGGAAGTAGTCGGAACGATTGCTCCGGGTTCACACACTTATTCAACCACTCAAAAGGACGGACGCCCCAGTAAGTTGGTTGTTGCCAAGAACGATCAATATCGTCTACTGGGATCCTTTCATGCGATAGAAAAACCTATCGTGCATGACCCTCACAAGGAGCTTGGCTTTCGGACCGAAGAATTCGAAGGGACGGTGACTTGGCAGGTTGCGATTGAATTCTCGGCAGGTGTCGACGTTGCCAAGCAGAAGATCAAGATCACTTACAATGGCTTGGTCTGCGAAGAAAGTGGTAGTTGCATACCCGTCAACGACTTGGCAACCACGGCCAAGTTGGGAAAAAAGATTGATCTTATCGATGAAAAACTACTTGCTCAAAAAGAAACCACTGCCCCCGTTAAGCAAACGGCGAAATTGCCTCAGGGCCCGCAGACTTTCGAAGCCGGTCATGCGATCCTTACCGGTACACTTAGCCCACAGGTCTTAAAACCTGGCGATAAGGGTACCATCACGCTAACGGCAGAAATGCTGGATGGCTATCACACGTACGCCTACTTGGGTCCAAATGACCCGGCAGGCTTTTTCTCGCC
>JBDNHU010000663.1:0-2722 GCA_041688615.1 Mariniblastus sp.
GATGGCTACAGAACCCTGAACCCGATCCCAAACTGCTCTCGCCTTGGCCACTACGCAGACTGCCACACTGGACCCAGCGAGTCAACGATCCACTTACGAAACGCGAACTTGACGCAGTACGACTATGTGCCCAGCGAGGACGCCCGCTGGGCACTGATGAATGGGTTGAATCACTTGTCAAACGCCTTCGGCTTGAGTCAACGATCCGCCCCCGAGGACGCCAGCCGAAGCCGAGAATCGACACCAAAGAGGCCTGACCCCTTTGGGTTCTCTTGATCGATTTGGCAAGGGGTTGCGGGGAGCGCCTCGCGATGCATTGATTGCAGATGCTGTAAGTGAAGATCAACGTGGGAGAGCATTTGGGCTTCATCGAGCTTTCGACACGGCAGGGGCTCTCGTTGGTGTATTGCCGGCTGCGTTCCTAATTTGGTGGCTAACCGGTGCGCCCCGGGTCACCGGTACAGAGGAAGCGTTGAAATCCACCGTCGATACACCCGCCTGGGTCTACCGAGCGATCTTTGCTGTGGCATCCGTTCTGGGTTTGGCGTCATCAATACTTACATTTGTTGTACGTGAGTCCTCGCCAGTAGAGACAGTCGACACCCCAGAAACTTCCGAGATAGCGGGCTCAATAAATGTAGTAAAGAGCGACAAGCCGATTGCCAATGCCGACGGTTCGGCGATCGGATGGTTTAAGTTACCTTAGCAAAACAACGTGGCCGATTTTGGTCGTCTTTCGGCTGTACCTTGAAAATCTTAATTGGGTATCCAACGCTGAAACTACCAGCGGTCCAACTCCGTGTGCACCGCCAGATTATGCTGAGTTACTTGCCGGTATCTCGGCCCTTCAAAGGTTGCAAGACCGCAAGCTAAGGAACAAATTGTGGAACTTATCGTTAAAGATGGATTGTTGGTGGCTTGCTAGGCTCAACTATGTTTGGCGCAACGAATATTGAACGCCGTCATTCCGTTAGTGACAAGACGCTTATGGTCTGGCAAGAGATAAGTCAGGACACGTACCATTGCCTATAGTTTCTCTGATCTGGCTTTGCTTAACTCTCCGTTCACTGGCTCTTGAGCCAAGCAGTTCTGCTGCAAATAGTCTTCAAACTGTCCTTTCATTTCAGTTGGAACGAGAAAAACACCCCGTTTGAGGAACGACCACCTTCCACTCTTTTGAATTAAGAGCGTTGTGTTGGCGGTTCCTGTCCAACCCCAGGATTCAATTTCGTGCCACGGAAGAAACCCGATGTAGTGCCAAATTCCATTGACTCTTACTTGCAGGTGTCCTCGAGAAATCGCGAAGAAATAGAGAGAATTCGGCAGGAATATCGCGATTGCGGCAATGACGTAGATCAGCTTAATGTCCGTGGTGCCGTTGCTCAGGAAGATGATACCTGCGAACGTCAAAACCGAAATGAAAAACGTCAGGAACGCACCAGTTTTAAGCTTGCCGCAATCCATCAATACGGGTCCCGCGTTTCGAAGATCTCGAATCGCACGATAGAGAACGTAAGCAAAACCAATCGTTGAAAAGAGGTATGCGATAACCATAGATGAGATCAAAAAGTGAACTTGTGAAAAGGCGAGAAGGGCAAACGTTCCAATGGCAATCAACACACTAATGGCCATAGCGGATAGCATTAGATTGTTATTAGAACGACGCCATTTGGCGGTCGTCTTTTCGACATCCTCTGTGGCTTGCAAAAATCGCTGCATCGATTCTCCTGGAATGGAACGCGTGCGAACATGATTCATTATGGACTTGAAACTCTCAGGCATTTCGTTTTCCCAATCGCGTTGATTTTGGTTCATTGATCGTTCTCCGACATTGTGATGGTCATGGATTCGCGTAACTTGGCTCGGGCCTTATGAAGTGCCAAAGCGACAGCGTTCATGGTGATATCTAGAGCGGTTGCAATTTCTTCATGAGTAAGTTCTTCAAAATGTGAAAGACAAAAAACAGCTGCCTGTCGCGCGGGAAGTTGGGCAACGAAAGTTCTCAATCGGATTAGTTCTTCCCTTTCGATAAGTTGCTCCAACGGTCCAAGCGAATCATCCAACAAGATCGAAGAATCAACGTCACCGTGCGGTTTCCGTCTTCGCAGTGCATCCAATGCTCGGTAAGTTACTAGTCGAAAAAGAAAAGCCTTAGGGTGCTTGATCTTTCCGGCGGAAAAAAACTTATAGAACTCCATAAATGCATCTTGGAGAACGTCCTCACAATCTTGCGCCTGACCAAGGATTCGCCAGGCAGCCGTGTAAGCGCTTAAACCATGCTCTTTTACAATCTTTTGCCAACTAGACACTTCAACTCCTGGATTCCTAAGGAACACCTAATCTATAAGTAAGTCGTAAAATGACGGTCTGGGATTTCCTTCACGAGCGGAAAAAGTCCAAAATTTCCTTGGACTGGCAATTCTGGCCTTATTTTCTTCAAATAATCGCGGGCAAGAGTTGGTGGAGTATCGCCAATTCAAAGTTACCGGTTTCATCTATGACGCGATTTGATTCAGTGCCGGCTCCACACAATCAACGCCTGATGTTCGATCGACCATCAACGCAAAGAGTTTTAATCATCCGCTCCGTTAATCGTCAATTAATTTCGAATTCACTGACGTCGTGACTTAAATTGCCACTGCCCTGCTGATAGGGGATGTCCGTTTTATTGTTGAAACTGATGGTGATCTCTGAATATTGTATAGGTTAATGATTCTTGGAC
>JBDNHU010000101.1:0-7633 GCA_041688615.1 Mariniblastus sp.
ACAAGAGCAACAAGAGCAACAAGAGGCCTTAGTAAAATACGTAGCTCAACAAAGCAAATGCCTTGACTACCTTGTTCAACAATTAGACTTAAGAAAGAAATATTTTGTTCCAGTGGTCCCCGACATTTTGGAACCCGAATCGTTGCTCGCTGTCAAATTGCCTCACGCAGATTACTCTCGGGATCTGGCGAGGCAATTACTTGCTAGGTCGAGCCAAGGCGTTGCCGATGCTAACATGCTGGCTGCATGGCGAGATGTACGGGCGACTTTTCAACTGGCAGAACGTTGCTCGCAAGGCTCTACTTCGGTTGAATATTTCGCAAGCATTATCATCAGACAATTTGCTGTCAGACAAACCGTTCAAATCCTAAACTCATCGGACTTAAACCAAGAACAAGCGAAATTGATCGCCCAACAACTGCCAGAGCTATTAGGCGTAGTGGACTGGACCAAATCGCTGGACAATGGCGAGCGGGCATTGATGCTTAATACCATCGACCAAGTAGTTAGTCAAAAAATGAAGGCGATCGAAGATTTAGTGGGCGGCAACTCCGACTTAAGAATGCCGGCAGGGTGGATCGATAGCGTTGCTTTGGCAGACGAAGCCAATGCCCTGATCGACGAAATTATCGCAGCCGCCCAAGAAAAGAACCTTGACTCAAGCGAAGCGGCGTTCGCTCAAGCGGAAAACCGTTTGTTGCAAGACAGCTTCGATGGCAGGCAATTGGCTACAGGTATGGCCAAAATCCTGGGAGGCATGGCCCCCAAAGCCGAAATTACCGAGGCGACGTCGAAAATCTTGTTCGGACTATTTGTTCCGGGGTTTCGACAGGCAGAACATTTAAATAGACAGACGCAAGCGCTAGAAAATCTATTACAACTGGGTGTCGCGGTGCGGCGTTTTCAAATTGCAAACAATCGCATGCCTACCGACCTTCAAGAGATCCAAGACTTGGCACCCGCCGAAGTATTCATCGATCCATTCACCAAAGGCCAGTTGAAGTTAGTGGTTCAAGCTGACCGAACCGTTCGAATCTACTCGGTGGGCGAAAATAAAAGGAACGATTCAGGGGTCCAGAACAGTGAAGGACGAAACTGCGATGATTGGCGCATCAACATCTTGCCATTACAGGCCGAAACCCAGAAAGAAGTAGCAGCCGAAGCGAATTAGATTCCCACCGCTGTTATTCGCCCCAACGATTGATCAGACCGTTGTCGATTTGCAACTGATCTAAGATCCGCCCAACGACAAAGTCGAATAAATCATCGAACGTTTGGACGCCATGGTACCACCCGGGACTGGCTGGAAGGATCGTCGCGCCTGCATCATGAGCTTCCAACATATTTTTCAATGCCACGCGGCTTAACGGAGTTTCGCGAGGCACCAACACAAGCTTCCGCCTCTCCTTCAAGTGAACCTCGGCTGCTCGCTGAATCAAATTGGCACTGTTCCCATGGGCCACCGCCGAAAGCGTGCTTCCCGAACAAGGGCAAATCACCATTCCAGCCGTCCGAAAACTTCCGCTGGCGATTGGACAGAAGTAATTGTCCGAAGCGTGGTAATGAATCCGGGAAAGCTGGTCAGCGGACAACTCTAAGAAGGTCGCCAAGTCAGGTTTCTTCAGATCCAAAGCGATGCCAAATTCCTGAGCCACAACCTGGGCGCCGGCTGAACTGATTACCAGATGCACGTCGCGTTTGGAACGCCCAAGTACTTGCAACAATCGTTTAGCATACGCGGCACCGCTACCGCCGCTAATTGCAACTACAACCGGCAAATTTCCTAGATCAACAGACGCATTCGGACTGGCCGATTCAAACCCTGTCAAATCTTTTGGAGATCGGCCACTTGGATCTAAGTTATCAGCGGGTTTCATACTTTGGTCCCAACATATAAAGTAGCCAGGCCAACGGTCATGGGATAAAACTGGATGTCCTTCATCCCAGAAATTCGCATCATTTCTGCCAACACTTCATACTGCGGAAACTCGCCCACGCTTTCCGGCAAATAAGAATACGCGTCGCTACGATTCTTGGCGAACCATTGCCCCACTTTAGGTAGAACCTTGAGAAAGTAGAAACGATACAGCGAGCTTAGTGGCCAGATCCTAGGCATCGTGAACTCCAGAATCCCAATGCGTCCGCCCGACGAGCAAACCCGCACCATTTCGCTTAATCCGACTTCCGTTTTTGACACGTTTCTCAAGCCGAACGCGACCGTTACTAAATCGAATTGGTTGTCACCAAAGGGCAACTGCATTGAATCCGCTTCCACGAATTGCAAACGGTCACATTTTAACTTTTCAGCTTTCTTGACACCGATCTCTAGCATTGGCCTGCAAAAATCGGACGCAATCACTTCAAACCCAGGGTTTTGCTCAGACTCCACACCATTGCCTTGACTTTTCAGCATCCGCTGCCACATGGCAATTGCTAAGTCTCCCGTCCCGGTGCACACATCCAAAACGCGATGATTGCTGGTTGGTGCAAGACGATTCACCGTGCGACTACGCCACCACTTGTCGACATTTAGCGAGAGAAGGTGATTCATCAAATCGTACTTAGGCGCGATCTCAGCAAACATCTGCTGGACTCGGTTACCCGATTTATCAACGGTCACAAAATCACCTTCAACAAAGAGGATTCCAATGAATCAACGGCCCACCGACCGCAAGTTGGTCACATGATTGATCGCCAGGTTAACAACCGCCCGACGGATGAGAAATAGTTTAGCAAACCGATCAGCTTTAGGACCCGTAATTGGCCACTAACGGCAACATTGTTTCATACTTTCGCGTGCCAGAAAATCGAACCCAGGTTAGGTCTCTTGTCGGATCAACGATTTTGGGCGAAAGTACCAGTTGGAACGGACCAGCGACATCCGTGGCCAATCAACATTAGACTGCTTGAAACGAAAGACAGCGACGCAACATGCCTGCGGTTAAAACACAATTGCTTAACGTTTTTTTCCTACCCGACCTGGTTTCCGATGGGGCCTTATTGGGCGGTCACGCGGTAGTGATTGATATCTTAAGAGCGACAACCACGATCACAACCGCACTGGCCAACGGTGCCCAACGGATCGTGCCATGTGTCGACATCGACCAAGCCCACCTGACAAAGGCTAGACTGTTAGGGCAGATTACCGGGAAACAGCGAATCCTTCTAGGTGGCGAAAGACAAGGGAAACCGCTTCCCGGCTTCGATCTTGGAAACTCACCGCCAACTTATTCTCCAGAAGTAGTTGCCGGCAACACGATTGTAATGACCACAACCAATGGCACCCGAGCCATGGATATGTGCCGAGATGCAGAGCAAATCATAATCGGCAGCTTCGCAAACTTTAGCGCGGTGGCAAAGTACTTGGCCAACTGTGAAAAGGTCTCGCTGGTTTGCTCGGGCACAAATCGACATGTAACTTGCGAAGACGTTTTATTCGCCGGAGCCCTTGGCAATTACCTAGCCCCGGATGACCTGGTCAACAACCAAGCCTTCGCCGCCAACGACCAAGCAAGATTAGCCATTTCCTACTGGCGACAACTTCACTGCAAAGAAAATCAGACATGCCCAACCACAAAGCAAATCCATCAGGTGTTTGAACAATCCTTGGGCGGCAGCAACTTGATCGCCCAAGATCGCAGCAGCGACTTGGAATTCGCCGCCCTGATCGATCGATTTGACAACCTACCAATACTGAACAAAGAGACCTGGGAAATCACAAATCAATAGCCCGCTTGAAACCTCTCCCGACTTCGCTCGACCTCTAAAGACCGCAAATCCGGCTGGCAGGCCAGCTTGGGGAAATAGGCAATCAACGAAAATAGCCGAGATTGAAGCAACCGCGGCTATCAGTGATTTTGGTTCAAGCCGTTTTGACTCAAACCCTGAAGCGGCAATAAACTCGCGAGCGGCCCCAACATGCCTGCGACCCTGACATGCCTGCGAACCCAACATGCCTGCGAACCCAACATGCCTGCGAACCCAACATGCCTGCTGTCGGGCCGGACTGGGAAGTGTTTCACCAATCACGGGCGAAGGCTATCAAATCCGCTGGAGCAAGGATTTTAAGGGGTCTCTTCGACAGCCTCTTTGATCTTGGCCACAAAGTGAGGCGATTTGCTGTCACTTAGATCTTTCGCCTTCTTGGCGGCTAATTTCTTCTCATGGTAGTGAAAAACAGCAACACGTTTCATGGTGGGCGAGAATACACCCCAGAACAGTTTCACTCTGGCATCCGCTTCCGCGGCTTTCTTGGTCTTGCGCTTGGTAGCTTTCTTCTTTTTCTTTGGTGCTTCAGTTCCTTCTGCAGTAACTTCAGCCTTCACGGCCGCCTTCTTCTTCGCCATTTCAACACCAACCTTCTGGGGGGCTACACATTATGCCGCAAATTGGTCAGCCTACGACTTTTGACCATTGCCAACCGTCTATTCTAATATTTTTCCAACGGATACGCCACCATTGGTCGCTTAACAAAATGCTTGAAGTTTTAAGAACCGGGGGATCTAGCCTCTTGGCAACTTCCTTCTTGATTTTCAACGTAGTGTAATTACGTGTAAGCGACGCCTTGGCATTCCAAATAAAACATCTGTAAGAATGAACCTTACCTGGCGACGAATCTAAGCTTCGTTTGTCCAGAATCCTGAACATGCTTGAATCCCTCAGCAAATAGACGAAACAACATTCCCCATGACTTGGTCAATTGCCCCCAACCGAACCAGAATTATGCCATTCTCTAAAGTCCTAAATGTGATTCTGGTTGCCATTGGCTTAGCCCTGATTGTGCCCACTCGGGTCGCCGGGCAAACGGTGGTCCTTGGAAAATCAATTGCGGCAGAGCAGCAAGTTTCGATGGAATCCATTGATCACTCTGCTTGGAACCACTTGCTCAAGAAGTATGTCGACCAAGAGGGGCAGGTCAATTACAAAACGTGGAAGGCGTCCAAAACCGATGTCGCATCGTTGGATAGCTACTTGGCGACACTTTCGAAGGCAAGTCGCACCAAAGGCAGTTCCAAGCAAAGCAAACTGGCGTTTTGGATCAACGCGTACAATGCGGTGACCATAAAGGGCATCCTTCGCGAATACCCCACCACCAGCATCCGCAACCATACTGCTAAATTCTTCGGCTACAACATTTGGAAGAATTTATTGTTGCCTGTTGGAGCCGCGCCGGTCTCACTCGACGACATCGAACACCAAATCCTGCGAAAGATGGGCGAGCCAAGAATTCACTTCGCAATCGTGTGCGCCTCCAAAGGTTGCCCCAGCCTGTTAAACCAAGCGTACACCAAAGAAAAAGTGGACCAACAACTCGATGAAAACGCTAAAAACTTTTTTGCCAACACCAACAATTTTCGTTACGACGTCTCAAGCCAGCGATTCTACCTGTCTTCAATTTTAAGCTGGTTTGCAGAAGACTTCGGAAAAGATCAGGCCTCGCAACTAAAAACGATCGCTAAATTCCTGCCGACACCCGAGGCCACCAAAGCTGCAACTAATAATGCGGTCAGCCTTTCATTCCTAGATTACGATTGGAATCTCAACCAACAGTAAATCGCAGGCATTGCCCGAATGGCAATCAAAGCGCAGTGGGAAGAAACCAAAGCGGCGTTACAGCCCCGCCGCAGCGGTGAAAAAAGTCGCTGTCCGCAGGCACTACCGTCTGGCAAACGCCTGGAACTCAGATAATGCTCGGGACACCGTGACAAACTTGCGGGTCGTGAAGCAAAATCCTCTAGAACGGATAAACCAAGCCGGCAGCCCCAATTTCACTGTGGGTCAATTTCACTGTGGGTCAATTTCACTGTGGGTCAATTTCACTGTTGGTCAATTTCACTCTTTATCAACGGTGTCTTTGGTTTCATCGCCGTCTAGCTTCCGATTGCGACTTCCTGACCGACCGACCATTTCGAGAAATCGTTGGAATCGCGAATCACTTCTCGATAGATAGTGTCCCGCTCAACTGGCTCACGGCCCGCTTCGCGAATCAATTCTTGGATCCGTTCAACACTCAGTAGTTCCGGGGTCGTTGCGCCCGCGTCATGGTAAATCAATTCGTGACGCACCGTGCCATCCAAATCATCCGCGCCATAGGCAAGGGCTGTTTGAGCGGTTTCGATGCCCAACATGATCCAATAGGCTTTGATATGCGGCACATTGTCAAGCATTAAGCGACTGATCGCCATCGTTCGCAAATCCATCATTACCGACGGCTTCTTGATATGATCAAGCCCCGTATTATCAGGGTGAAACGCCAAAGGAATAAACGTTTGGAAGCCGCCCGTTTCGTCTTGCAAATCACGCAGGCGAATTAAGTGGTCGATCCGATGAAATGGTTTCTCAACATGCCCGTAAAGCATCGTACAGTTGCTCTTGATTCCTAGTTGATGAGCCGTACGATGGATATCGATCCAATTTCGCGAATCTGCTTTGTGCTCGCAAATTTTGTCCCGAACTTCTGGGTGAAAAATCTCGGCGCCGCCGCCAGGAATACTCCCTAAACCCGCTTCGACCAACTCCTTGAGGATACTTTCAGTGCTTCTCTTGGTCAGAAATTCAAACCAATTAATCTCAACCGCGGTCCAAGCCTTCAAATGCAACTGCGGATACACCCCATGCAGCGTTTCCAGAATTCCCTTGTACCAACCAAAGTCACGTTTGTGGTGCAGGCCTCCCACAATGTGCATTTCTGTGCAGCCGTTCTCAACAGCCTCACGGCCGCGTCCCAAAACGGCGTCCTCGTCCATGACGTAACTTTTCGAACTACGTAAGTCTGACCGAAATGCACAAAAAACGCACCGATAAACGCAAACGTTCGTCGCATTCAAGTGGGTATTGATGTTGTAATATGCTCGGTTTCCATTAATGCGTTCTCGAACCAAATTGGCCAATTGCCCCAATTCGTTCACATCAATGTCATCTTGATACATGAAGATCCCATCGTCCAACGACAACCGTTCCCCGGCTTCCACTTTGTCCCGAATCGGCTTTAATTTTGGATTTACAGTGTACAACATCTCTTTTGACTCTTTGAAACTAAAATATTGAAAGCTGAAATGAACAACCATTGACCCGTTCTAGGCAACTGCCCGAGGCCACAAACTTCTACCCTCTGCACCGCCAAATGTTGCGGCCAAGCGGTGCAAGTAACCGGCCCAACAACGGATCGCTCCGCAAGCTGGCAACGATATTCGCCATCAGCAGCAGATCGCAAGCTCAGTCGGAGTTTAAGTCAATTGAGAAGGACTGTCCACGGCTTGAGTTGGTATCGAGGGCAACCGCATGAGCTGGCTTGCTGATAACCCATTGTCGGACCAGCGGGGCAGGTTGGTCAACATTTGACCTGCCGCCTTTCGACCGCAGCCCAAAACCGTCAAAATAGGGTCAAAATCGGACCCTCACCACTGAATATGACGGCATAACCATGGAACACCTACCAATCGGGCTGGCAAAACTGGACGGCGGCAAGCTGCTTCAAATTGATTGGAGCGATGGTCTGACGCAGAAGATCAAGGCAAAATCGCTGCGGGCTGCCTGCCCATGCGCTACTTGCCGCGAAAAGCATGGGCCTCGGTCGATGACTCAAGGATCGAACGAAAAATCGGCCGCCGCCCAAACAGGCGGCCCCAAGCCG
>JBDNHU010000102.1:0-7173 GCA_041688615.1 Mariniblastus sp.
GCGTCATCTTGGTCGAATTGGGTACAACCGAGAATGTAGATCGTTGCATCTTCTTCGAGTTTCTGGTTGATGAGATCAATAAGATCCTGATGGTTGCCGTCGGTCAGAGTGTCGCCATCGAGATCGTCGCCGTTACCAGAGCGCAAAAAGGGGACATTGTACTTTTCCTTAAAGTAGAATGTCCCCTTATTCTCCTCTTAAATAACGACCAGCGTAACCGGGCGGCGACGTTACGCGTTGATTTCAAATGCCGCCGAATTCGCCGCTCCGGTTCACGCAATTGTTAGATGGCGGTTTGCCATATTCGTGGTTGGATTTAGCAGTGGCCTACAAAGTCGTGCAAATTCGTCATTCATTAGTCCGTCTTCGCTGGTTCCTCAAGTTCGCGCACACGGTCTTCCAGGGTTTTGATTCTCTTTATCGCAGACGCACCCAAGAGCACGCCGCTTAACCCAATTAACATTGCTGCAAGGGCCATCAATTCGCCTGTCATCTATTTTCTCCCGATCATCAAAGTAACGTTGCTGTGGAATTCTGGTCCAACGCACCCACTTTGCAATCACACGCCCAGCCAAACGTCGCGTATTTCATCCCGATGAATCTGGGTTTTCGTCGGGGCTTGAAGGACTTTGCAGGAACCGATATGTAGGCTTTAGAGCATTGAGGTTCTTGGCCATCTAACGTTCGAGGTAACCGGGTTGGCGGGCCAACACCAGTGGACGTTGAAAACCAAATACCGTGAACGAAGGAAACAGCTTTGAAAGTCGTAAGACGAGCCAACTCCGGTTCACCGATTTGTTACACGGCGTTATCTTGTTTTTCCAAGGACGCCGCAAGTTCGTTCGCAAATCGTTCAAGGTCTCCCGTGTCAAACAGAACAAACGTTTCATAGCGTAGGTGTAGATGCAGGCCACCGTGTGACTCTGATAATGCGAGTTCGATTGGGACGTTTTCACCGCTGGGTGCGAGCGTCGTCCAAGGGTTTTCGGTGCCTGCGCTCTTAAAGACCGCGTGATGCGGATTAGAGGTATGTATTTGAAATCCTTGCGCCTGAAGTATCTCTTTGCCTTGGGCAAGCGATACACTTGGCTCGATGAGTCGCTCAACACTTTTCCAACCCCACATGGCGTTCCTCCCTGTATTTCAGTTGACGTTGTCGCAAAGAATTTGGCGTGTGGATCGCACGGTACAGTCGGTATTCGGCGATACTGGGTCAATCTTGGAATCGCGAAACAGATTTCCTGACCTTTACCGGCACCTACGTACGGCTAAGCCGTGTAACGACCAAGATCACCCGAGTTGCGGCGGGTGACTTTCAATGTTTCAGGTGCATCCACCGCAACTCGGGTGCATCGTTTTGTTCGCCAGTTTTTTTGGCGAGACTGAGAGCATGAAATGACAAGTAATGTCCCAATGGGAATGAAGACGGGCCCTACTCTTCCATCGCAGACCATGAAGTTAGAACATTTGCTGATGCCGGTGCGGGAGATGTTTGATCAGGAGTCCGATAAGCAGAAAAAGTTGATCAGCAGGCAGGTCATGCGATTTTCCGCTTGGCTTGATCGAGATGCAAAGTCGGAAACTGGAAGTTAGTGGGGATGAATATCTGATGCAGATTTGGCGTTCTTGATACGTTGAAGGTTCGCCATTGCTTCATCGATAAACTTTTGAAGGTCGTCAATGGCTGACGCTTTTGCCTCTTCGAAGGTGTCAAATTCAACATCGCCGTTTTGTTGGGCAGGCCCTTCATAGACAGTGGTTTCAGCAAACGAGTAGCAAACGTGATGTTTCATACGAGTATTCCTTTTACTTGCGAACGTTCAAGATCAGCCGGGCCGAACGGTTGAGTTGAACTGAAAATTTACGTGCGGCTGAGGACTCGGCTGCATCATTTTGTTATTTACGATTGGTGGGCGACATGACGTTAAGAGAGCTACTTGAGCACAAAAAGGACAATTGCGTGGTGGATTCTACTGGTGATTCAATTCACCTGGACTGGCATAACGGAAAGGTGATTATTCAGGTTGTAAAGGCGGGTGTTTTCAAAGAGTCATACAGGGCAGTGAGCCTGAGTGAAGCAATGGAAGGTTTGCCGATTTTGTTTTGTCATTCAGTGACTGAATCAACGACGATGTGTCCGGGTGAAGTCTCATAGACATTCTGGTTGAATTCGATTTGTATGAAGTCTCCACGGTCTTTCACGCGAGAAAATTCAAGCTCAGGGCAGCCAAAGGCTATCGGCTTGTCTTTCGCGTGGTTTTGAAAGTGAATCATCAAATCGTTAAAGGTGATGTGATGTTGTTTGCGACTCATCAAGCGAATCCTTGGGTTTGTAAATAACGTTTGAGGTAACCAGGTTGGCGGACCAACGGTATCCACTTTGACTCGCCGGAAACTTGAAGGAAGGAAACGAGTTTGAAAAACCGAAAGGCGAGCCAACTCCGGTTCACCGATTTGTTCGGCAGCATTCGGTCTTGCTCAATCTTCGACACGAAGGGACTGAACAATGGCCTCGGCTGGCTCAAGCCATTTGTCCTCCTGTTCCTTGGTGACGTTGAACGATACCAACAACATATGTCCCTCCACGGATGTTGCGACTATGATGTTGCGGATTTCCGTGTCGATTGCGGGCGTGCGAAGATTAAGAGTTAGCCATTCGCGTCCATTGATGTCAATTACACCACTTTTGAACCAAGTTGCGGACGGGTAGAGGTTTCGGAACATCCCATCCATTTGTTTGTGAAAGGCTCCGATTTCGCTTTGCGGCATGCGATCTTTTGTATGATTGATCGCGACGTTAATTGATCCCGATTCGTTGGTATAAACTAGGGTGGGTCTTCTCTCGCTGGGATACTTAAGGCTCAGTGTTTCCTCGTCCATGAGGGAAAAGTCCTGCGGGATGAGGAGTGTAAGTTTTTCGTCGATCACGGTTTTGGGCTGAAGAAGAATTCCGCCGACCGTTGTCTCCAAAAGGGAGATTCCTCCGTCAGCACGACCAGCGGTATCGCGGCTCTGAGTCTCTGAAGGTGACGGTGTTGTCGATTGGCTGCTGCATCCTGCGACACAGATGATGAGGATGATTGTGAATCGTTGCATACTGGTCTTTCGTGCTAATGTTGCCTTCGCTGCCGAACGTCTAAATTCAGCGGGCGACGGCCAGTAGACATAGCCTACCGAAAAACCGTAGCCCGTCGCTCCGTTGCAATTTTTTGTTATCCGCCGTCCTGGATCGAGCATGGCATCAGCACGGGCGGACCGACGGCAATTACGCTAACGCATTGGTCAGCGACGATCAAGTATTCTTCAAGCGGCGAGGTAGTCGAGTAAAAGTCGGAAATAAAGGTTTTTCGTGAGCACTCGAGATCGAAATAGCCGCCAGCATGGACCCGCCAAAGCCAACCGTTCGGCAGGCTATATTCGTTCCAAAACTCCGTAAGATGCAATTCGTCGATGACGCGAAAAGCAACGGGAGCGTTGAAGATAACGTCCAGCATTGGTTTACCGTCAATTGCGTCCATCGTCACGACGAGTTGGCGATTTCCATTTGCAGGAAAACGGTACTCGATTCGATGGATGTCATCGACCGGATGAGTCTCCAGCGTCGCAACAGCAGTGCAGTCAGGCATTTTTCGGAGTTTGATTTCAGTGGGGTAACGGCGGCGGTAACCGAGCCGCCGCCAAAAAACGTTGATTTCAAAAAACGCGCCATCGGCGGCTTCGGTTCACCGCTTGGTTCACTGGATTTCTTCACACTGATTGAGTCTCGGGCGCTCCATCACAGGACGGTTTCGCAGAAGTCTGACCTAGTAAAACCTTCAATATACAGCTAGTTCCGAAAATTGGAAACAGAAGCACCGATCCAACCCACAGAGGAAGCATACCTGAACGTTGATTGCGGATTCTGGCGTTGCCCGGATCGGATTCGACGAATTCAATCCAAACTTTACTGTCGGGTGGCCCAGTTGATTCTTCGGTCCACGACGTAGCCCAGCGTTGAATGCCGCCAGCATCGGTGAAAGAGAACCTTACCGCGTAAATAGGACTTCCGTGAAATTCGTCTCCGAGCGTATAGTCGGTCGCAGCGGACGACACAACGACGCCATCAGTTTGTAGCGTTTGCGCGAATTGGAATGCTAGCGAGTTCCAGTCAGCATGTCGCCCGAAAAGGTACCAGGCGAATAGGCCAATTATGACAAGCACCCAACCCAGGCGGGCATGCGGAACGGTGAAGCAGCGAGTCAGTCTTTGTCCCATTGATGTATGCTTTCCGTTGGTCCTTTAATCCCAGCGAACGTCAGCCGTCACGGGGCGGCGATGACAGATTTTGCATTATCAAAAAACGCGACTTCGCCGCTCCCGTGCACGGCTTTGTTATTTGCCGCCTTGGACCGCATGTATATCGAGGTCAGCGGCGGTGAAGGTTTTGGTGACCGGATCCGATTCGAGGTCAACGAGGCGATAGGTCCAATAATTCATCTTAACGTCCCAGCGAACGGTTTGCACCATGCCGACAAGCGTTGCGTCATCAAGGTAGCGACGACGGTACAGAATGACGTCGCCGATCGCGAAATACGCACGATCGGAATCATCGTCGAGTTGAGCTATCGATACACGCCACCCAGAATCAGGCTCGGAAAGCGTTTGCTCGCTCGCTGAATAAAGGAACGTGCGTAGCCGCCTGACGCCGTCGACCGAGTCTTGGTCATCGCGGAGGTCGTCGCGGTCAGGGTGAAAAATGCCGTGCTGAATGAAGTTGAGTCGCGCACGGCCAAGTGAAATATTCGAGTTAGGTCCACCAGCAACGGCAGTCGCGTTGTGATTGTCTTGCCCATCGTCTTCCCACCAGCAGATGCGACAGATGTCCCATCCACCACGTTCGTCAAGCGTTGCATATCCGCAGCAAGGACAGGCAATGTAGTGCGATTCGGTAGTGGAGGGTTCGGAGTCCGTCATTTCAATCAAATAACATCGGCCGTAACCGGGCGGCCGCAAAGGACATTGATTTCAAAACAGACGTCGTCGGCCGCTCCGGTTCACGGCATGGTTATTTGCTATCACGTTTGTCGATGGCATCACGCTGAGACTGCGGAACGACGTTTTGGTAGAGTTGGGCAACATGTTTGGGCTGAGAAATCATTATCTCCGTGATCAGATTTACGAGTCCGAACAATTGAGACGCAATTACAGGATCGTCGTCTAAGTCAATTTGGCCTGGATGAACCGCGTTGTTCCCCACTACACGCACAATATCAAGTGCTTGCTGGACTTTCACCGGCAGTCCGTTTTTCACCAATGCCTTGATGTCATCGTTTATGTTTTTGCCGGGTTCGCCAAGCTCAACGCACAGCTTTTGAATACACAGTCGAAGCAAGGCTGCGGCTCCCTTTGGTGACAGCATAACGATAGTGCGCGCTTCGTCGAAATCGCCAGCGATATCGGATGGTAAGTCGGGATTTGGTAGCGGAGCATTGGACGTCAAAGGGTATACCATTCGTTTAGCGACCCAATATGAATGTTTTGAGCAACGGTCACAAAAGCACAGCAAGTCATTGTTCGAAGTGAAGCCGCCGCGTCCAGCTTGGTACAGAACATCTCGCCACGTTTGTTTCGCGAATGCATTGCAGTGAGGGCAGTTGAAGCCGTCGAGTCGGAAGGCAGGAGATTCAAATGGTAACAAGGCTCGGGCTCCGTGATCTGTGCAAATAACGTTTGAAATCACGGGGTTGCGGCGATGAACGTGACCATCAGAAAACTCGCGATCCGCAACTCCCGTGCATTTCTTTGTTCGTCCGGTTTACGCGACCGGTGGACGATCTAGGTCTGAATATGGATAGTATCCGGATGCTGACAATTTATCAATAAGCTGTTGCCCGCCATTCTCTCGTGCGAAATTCATTTCTGACCGGTATATCTCCAAAATTAAAAGCAGTCCGAATCGATTGTGTCCTTTCAAGGGTTTGAACGCATCAAAAACAATGCACCTTCCACCAAGTTCCTCCGTATCTTTTGGAAACTCGCAGGTTTCTTTTGGGTTAAGTTTTGCCTGTGAACTATATGGCGCAATACAACTCAATATCGCATTGATCGAGTAATGTGCGGCACCAAAAAGCGTGTTTCGATCATTTGCGTCGTCGAGTGAAATCCGGTGACGTGTAAACATGACAAGCTCGTAGTTGTCGAAGTCATCGTTAGCCGACCCTTCACCTGGAAGTTCGCAGAGTTCTTTGGTAGCAATTGCGGTACCAGTAGCACCGTTGGGAAAGTAGTATAAGTCAAGACCACCACCCACGCAGTAGGGAATGAGAGCGTGCATTACGATGTCGTGTTCGGCGCCGAGTATAGCGACCATCATGTCCGTTTTGGTCTCGTACCATTTCTGCGCTAGCTCGTTGTCGTCATCATCGGTCATGGGCTTTGATCAACTCTGAAGGACGAACGACACGCATCAGCGGGCCGGCGCGAGACGCGTTGACTTCAAAACCGACTCGACCGCCGGCTCCGTTGCATGCGATTGTTATTTGGCTTTTTGGGGCTGGAGCTCGATGATCAACTCGCCATTGCGGCCAAAGCCTTTGATTTCGCCCGCGGGAATGAGGCTCGAATCGTAGAGTTGCGGCCTATATTGATAGTCGGCGTTCTCACGTTTCTTCGCGATGATGTCTGCGAGTTCTCGCTGTCGTGTTTCGGCGGTTTCCAAATCCATTTGAGCCGTGAGCGCGGTGAAGTTTTGATCGGGGTCATAGAGACGCATCATCACGCGAGTGTCTGGCAAGTCTTTACCCTGAGCGTCGATGCCGCTCCAACTTGTTTCGATGCTCCATTTGAATCTCGACGGAACAGCGACGACACCGGCGTCAGTCGTGGGTAAAGCCTTGGTGAAGAGATAGTACGAGTTGCTTTTGGTACTAGGCTCCGGAGTTGCGGCGTAGGCAACGGAAATCGCGGCACATAAAGTCAAAGAGATTAGGAGCAAGTGTTTTTGCATGCGTCGCATTGTGTGTCTCCGTACGCGGTAGATGCTGCTTTGCCAAATAACGACTACGCTAACCCGGTTGCCGCGAGCGAGCATCCATTTCAAAAAGCCGTGATCGGCAACTCGGGTTCAGCGTTTTGTTCGGCGGCTCAATAACCTTTTGTGTCGTATACGATTTGGCCATCAATGAATACTCGGTA
>JBDNHU010000664.1:0-9266 GCA_041688615.1 Mariniblastus sp.
AACTCGATGAGATCATGACTCATCGAAGCGAAGGGGATCCGGCCAAACGAATTGCTGAACTTCGTCGCCGCTGGCAGAACGTCAGCTGGTTGATGAAGGCACTGTGCGAGAACATCGCCAAGCGAGCCAACAAGGAAGATAAAGTGACTGGCGCGTTTTGGGAGGGGCGTTTCAAGACGCAAAAACTGCTGGATAACGAGGCGATTTTGGCGTGCAGCGTCTATGTGGACTTGAACCCCGTGCGAGCAAACATAGCTGCGTCGCCCGAAGAAAGTCACTTCACTTCGGCTTACGAACGGATTGCGACTCGGCAAGCCAAGCAGGAACAGCCAAGCAGGATCAGGCAAGCAGGATCAGGCAAGCAGGATCAGGCAAGCAGGAAGCGAACCAAGAAAGACCGAGTACAAAGAAAGACGAATACGCGAGGTTCGGTGCATTCACGCGTAATCAGCCATCGTCGCGATCGGTTCTTGTCGCCTTTGACTTTGCCATCAAGTTACGAGAAAGATTCGTTGGGCAAGGAGGATCGAACGATGTGGCAGTGGGGCCAGGCATCTTGTTGAATCAGGTGGGCAAGGGCAGGGTGTTGACGTTTGCATCATCGCCTGATTTCGCAACAGCTAATAAGCACCATGTGTCGAGGCCAGGCGGCAGCTACGTAATGCAGTGCGGTACTTGAATCCGTCGCCAAGAGTTGAAGTGAAGGCACCCGCGAACGTGGAGGCTGTGATTTCGGATGATCCCAAGAATCGGACGTTACGCATTCACTTGATCGCCTACAATCCAACGCCGCAGACGACCCCGGCCAAAGATCGGCCTTTAATTTTGCCATGCTTGATTGAAGATGCACCAATTTACCGAGTCCAATTGCATATCAACGGCGATTTTGAAAAGGTGACGTCTTTCAACGAATCCACATCCATCCAACGTGACGGGCAACAAGTAGATTTGTTGATCGAAGACATTCACGACGTGATTCGCGTTCACTATTAGTCAGCTGTGGCTGCTTAGAGGGAGCCGATTGTGCAGTCGTCAGTGGTTATCCTAGAAGGGTTGAAAGCTTGGACGGGTTGCGCGAATGTTTCCTTAACTACAAGCCCGAGATGCTTGAGGTTTCAATTTCGCGGAAACCAATATTCCAAGCTTCAACACTGTCTAGGAAGTTCTTCCGCTGCGGCAGTGTCTGGAATTCAAAGCCCATCAACGCTTGCCCAACGCTTTGCCTTGTTTCAGTATAGTTGAAGTAGCAAACGTTGGCCTGTCCGACCACTTGACGCATGAATTCACCAAGAGCACCGGGGCGGTCTGGAAATTCAATCGTTGCAAACAACGGGTGGCTGGCTAATTCTAAATTGAAAGGTACCAGGCGATATTCCACGGTAATGGTGTCGGTGACTGGTTTGAAATGCAATGGCATCAATTCCATTCGCTTTTCAAATTCATTGAGCTCAGCTTTGGGACCCTCGATACCAATCACCGGGAATGCTCGATCTGATTTTGTCTTTCCATATTGAAAGTCAATAATGTTCATGTCCGAAAGAAACTGGTCCAGCAGTCCAATCAACGTGCCCGAACGTTCCGGTATTTCGAAACGGTAGTACCGGCGTTCTTGTAAAGAAAGACGTCCCTTGCGAGCGATGGAAGGCAAAGTCAAAAAGTCGACATTGGCGCCGCTAAGAACGGTCAGGATCGTGGCATCTTTGCCCAGGCCCAATGCCGTGAAGGCTGCGGCGATCTCGGGGCGATCGATCACACCCGATTGGTCCGCTGCCAAAGCCGCCGCGACGCCGATCCCGGCCGAGGGTTCAACGACGGCCCGAATCTCGTCCCATAGCCATTCGATTGCGGTACAAACATCGTGGTCATCCACGACCCAGACGTCGCCCAATAAATGCGAACACAGTTGGAATGTCAATTCGCCTGGAAGGGCCACGGCGGTTCCATCGCAAAAGCGATTAACTTTGGGCAATGTCATTCGCTTTCCGCTGCGAATCGATTGTTGCATACTGTTCTGACCCTCGGCTTCAACGCCGATCAGTTTCGCTGTGGGAAAACGCTGTTTGATGGCAGCGGCCACGCCACTGGCCATCCCTCCCCCGCCGATTTCTAGTAGCACTAGATCCGGCGCGACCTCCGAATCCAATTCCATGCCAATGGTTGCTTGTCCAGCGATCACCTTCAGGTCGTCAAAGGGGTGTAAGTATTTCGCGTCCGATTGCTGCAAGTATTCTTTGGCTGCCGCGGCTGCCTGGTCGTAGTTGTCCCCTGCCAAGCGAACGTCCACGCAGTGTCCGCCCAGTTTTCGGACCGAATGCTGTTTCAGAAGCGGAGTGGTTCGCGGCATGAAGATCGTGGCGTTGACACCCAGTCGTGATGCTGACAATGCGACGCCTTGCGCGTGATTGCCGGCTGATGCTGCAACCATCTCTCCCTTAAACCCATCTTCAATCAGTGACGCCATTTTGTTGTAGGCACCACGCCACTTGTAGCTGTGGACGATGGATTGATCTTCTCGCTTCAACCACAACGTTCGTCCGCTGGGCAGTTGAGTTTCCTGGCAAGCAGTGGGTGCATCTAATTGATAGATGCGAGCCTGTGCTTGGGGGATTTCGTGCCAAAGGTTCGCAAGTAACGTTTCAACCGAGCCGTCCACAGGTGGAGGCGAAAGCTGTGGGGATGGATCGGAACCCAGCGAGTTTGACATGTTAAGATTTCCTGATCGGCCAGCTTGTCGGGAGGACGGTTGGTTGTGAGACTGCTTGAGATGTAGTCGCGGGTTTTAAAAACGTAGATCAGTGGAACCATTCACGATCTGAAGCGAATCGACCGTACCTAATCGCTCGATGGATGACTGGTTTGCACACAAATAAACTCAAGCACAGCCCAAAAGGCCCATGACCCCCAGCCGCCGAGGAAACCTGGGATTCAAACCCAACGACTGGGTTTGCGTAGGCGGATTGGGCGATAACTAAGGCCGCTGGTCAGGCTTCAGGCTTCAGGCTTCAGGTTGAGGGCAGTGGATTACTCGGTGAATCCACCACCCAAATATTGGCACCCGCTCGACCGTACGCACCGCCCGTTTATCCCGAAGAAGCTTCCCGAGCAAGACGCGACAACGCCATTTAGGCAATCACCATTCGTGCCAGCGGCATTCGTGTCAACGCCTGCCGAACGGTTGGCCATAACCGTAGGACGGCCGACCCAACGGGAAAATTCAAAGCCAAAAATGGTTTCAGGGCTGTTCCTAAGATACTTCAGTCAACGCGGTCAACTGTCCCGCCGACACGCTGTTGACATCGTGCATTTGGCTGATCTTTTTGATCAAGTGGACCAGCGGACGTTCGCTGACCACGACCATTTCAATTCGATAGTCGGTTGGGGAAACCGATTGAACAGACATGCTTTCAATTTCGTAAGAACGTTGGCGAACGATACCGATCAATCGGTTAAGGCTGCCGTACGCGCGACTCATGTGGATAACCAACTGGGCAGATTGAACTGGGTTCATGACGATATTCCTAAGCAGAAGCAGGTCGCGGTTAAGGCGAACTGCTGAAAATACAACAATCAAGCGGGAATGGTTTTAACAATTAGGTTCGGAAAAAATGTCCGGCGAGGGTTTCCATTTCAAAATGCAATTCGCAAGCATCTGGCACGGTTACCGTTTGCCCGAAGGACTGATTTGAATGGTTTGGTACTCAGACTCGGCGAACAACGACCTTCCGGTACCAAGCAACCATTAGGTCAGTTTTAGCTGGGCCAAACACGTCCACCACCAGGCCAATTGCAGAAAGTCACTTCCTGGGAAGGAGGGGGATCTGCAGTGGCTTGGCTGGAAGACAATGAGCGATAACAGAACGAAAGCGACGACTGCCAAATGCTTAAGTCGTTGCATCGCTTTGGGTCATCATCTGCAAATTGTTAGCGCCTGGAGGAACCAGAGGCCAAACATTTGCAGTACGGTCAATAATGGCGTGAATAAATAACGGACCTTCGGTATCACGCAGCGCAGCAATGACATCGTTCTCTTGATCGCGATGAACCACACGCATGGACGGAATTCCAAACGCTTCGGCCAAGCGGCAGAAGTCTGGATTGTCACTCAAGTCAATTTCGCTTTCGCGGTTATTGAAGAACAGTTGCTGCCATTGTCGAACCATACCCAGGGCTTGGTTGTCAAATAGCAAGATCTTGACCGGGATGTTGTAACGTTTGATCGTCGCCAACTCTTGGATGTTCATCATGATCGATCCATCACCTGAAACGACGATCGTTCTGGCATTGGGATTCGCTTGTTGAACACCCAGTGCAGCAGGTAGGCCAAAGCCCATGGTGCCGGCACCGCCGCTGGTTAGATGGAACTTGGGGTGCGAAAATTCATAGTGTTGGGCAACCCACATTTGATGCTGTCCCACATCACAACAGATAAAAGTATCCTTGTCCGTCAATTCCTTGGACAATTCGTTCAGCAGACGGGGAGCAAAGACGCTCTCAAACGGAGCGTCGTATTTGCACGCTAACTCTCGCTTCCATGTCTGAGTCTCTTCGGTCCATGCGTCGATCGACAACTCGGCTGTAAGTGATTTTAGGTTGGTTCCTAAATCACCACCCAATGCCGATTGAACAATTCGCAACTTACCGAACTCGGCCGGATCCAAATTGATGTGAATCGCCTTGGCTTTGGGAGCAAATTCGGCCAGCTTACCCGTCGCTCGGTCGTCAAACCGTGAACCAATCGCCAGCAACAGATCGCAACCCTGGACCGCTCGGTTCGCCGCTTCACTGCCGTGCATTCCGACCATTCCCAAGAATTGGGGGTGATCGCCCGGCAAGCATCCTAAGCCGTGCAAAGTGTGCACAACTGGGATGCCTGTGGTTTCGACAAAATCACGAAACTCTTGAACTGCGTTCGCCTTTTCGACACCGCCACCCGCATAAATCAATGGCGAACTTGAATTCTTCAGCAGTTCAATTGCGATTTGCAGTGCTTCGGGGTTACACTCGCTAATTGCAGGCAAAGGCTGTGTCGCGGTGATCGGCTGAGCATCGGTCAAGGCGTTGGCGATATCTTTTGGAAAATCGATCACCACCGGGCCCAGCTTTCCACTTCCCGCCAACTGGAATGCTTCGCTAACAATTTTTGGAATGTCGTCAGCGTTGTAAACCACGTAGCTATGCTTGGTGATCGGCAAGGTCAAGCCGAAAACATCCAGTTCTTGGAAGGCGTCGGTTCCCATCAAATTGGATGGCACCTGTCCCGTGATTGCCACCAGGGGAATCGAATCCATGTACGCATCGCCGATCGCAGTGATCAAATTGGTAGCACCAGGACCACTGGTCGCCATGCATACCGCTGTCTGACCCGTGCTGCGCGAAGCACCTTGGGCAGCAAAGCCTGCGCCTTGCTCATGACGGGTCAGATAATGTTTGATCGAACTATCCAGCAAAGCATCGTAGACTGGCATGATTGCGCCGCCAGGATAGCCCCAGATTACTTTGACGCCTTCATTTTCCAGACATTTGATTAACAGTTGTGCTCCGTTCATTTGGACGATGCCTCCATGGTTTGGGGTTGCGATGGATTCGAATCTTGCTTAGCAGCCAGCCACGAGAAATGACTGCGAATGTCTTTGCCAACCGCTTCGATATCGTGATTCAATTCTTTATCTAGCATGGCACGGTAATTGACCTCGCCGTCAGCAAATTCCTTTTGCCACATGCGGGCAAAGCTACCGTCCTGAATGTCCTTCAAGATGTCTCGCATGCGTTGACGGGTTTCGTCAGTGATCACTCGAGGCCCTGCGGTCAAGGCTCCGTATTCTGCGGTATCACTGATGAATTTGTGCATGCCAGCCAATCCACCTTCATAGATCAAGTCGACGATCAATTTGGTTTCGTGTAGGCATTCAAAATAGGCAACTTCGGGCGAGTAACCTGCTTCGACCAGCGTTTCCCAGCCGGCCTTGATCAAATCGCCCAATCCGCCACACAACACCGCTTGTTCACCGAACAGATCCGTTTCGGTCTCTTCCTTGAATGTGGTGCGAAGCACGCCTGCCCGTCCGCAGCCTGTTCCTTGAGCGTATGCCATGCACAAGGCGTCTGAAGTGCCAGTGGCGTCTTGTTCAATCGCGATCAAACAAGGGACACCAAATCCGTTTTCGTATTCGCGACGAACAATAGCGCCTGGTCCCTTAGGGGCACACATGATCACATCGTGATCGGCGTCGACCTTGATCGAACCGTAAAGAACATTGAAGCCGTGCGAGAACAAGACCGCGGCACCCGGCTTTAGGTTGGGTCCAATCTGTTCGCTGTAAACTTTGGGTTGTTGCATGTCAGGAAGCAACAGACAGACCAAATCGGCGTCTGCAACTGCATCTTCCACGGTCATCGGACTCCAGCCATCCTGCTGAGCCTGCTTCCAGGTAGGTCCATTGGGACGCAAACCCAGAACCACTTCCAAGCCGCTGTCTCGCAAGTTCAAACTTTGTCCGCGGCCTTGGCTTCCGTAGCCAATGACAGCAATTCGTTTGCCTTCCAAAGCCGCTAGGTCTGCGACCGTTGTTTGTGATGTCTTGCTCATTTAATCAGGGTCCTTATCGTTTCGAAGTTCTTCGTGGGAATGCCTTCAAAGTCAGTTGACGGGCATCTGGGTCCAGTACTCGTTGTGATTCCGTTGTCGCTGCAAGAATGGATTCAATTCCAACTTGCAACGTTGGTTTTCAATAGGTTTGGCGGGGCTGATACCGCCGCTGAGGTCAGGAACTAAGCTTTTCGTTTGGCCAACGCGGGAACTGTTACTGCGCCTAACGACGCAGACGAAACCAAGGCGGCGTACTTTGCTAAGACGCCTGTGGTGTACTTTGGCGCAGGTGGCACCCAGTTGACCTTCCGCGGCGCAAGGTCCGCCAATACGTTTAATTGACGGTTTTCGATATCAATTTCGATCGGGTCGCCGTCCTGAACAAAAGCGATCGGGCCACCATGAACGGCCTCGGGCGAGACATGTCCAATCATCATTCCGTGCGTGGCACCGCTAAATCGACCGTCGGTCACTAGCACCACCTTGTCACCCAGGCCAGCACCAATGATGGCCGCGGTGACGCCTAACATTTCTCGCATGCCTGGTCCACCGGCCGGCCCTTCGTATCGAATGATAACTACGCTTCCAGGCTTGATCGCTCCCGATTTTACGGCTGCGAAGCAGGTTTCTTCGCTCTCGAAAACCTGAGCAGGACCTTTGAACATCTGTGGCGGTTTCTTCGGCAATTTCATCACGCAACCCTCGGGAGCCAACGACCCGCGTAGAATTGCCAGGTGTCCCGTTTTCAAAATGGGCTGATCCGCAGGTAAAATCACTTCTTGATTTTCAGTCTCTACACATGCGTCCGCCTCTTCGTGCATGGAATTGCCTGACACCGTGGGGCAGTCGTGCAGCTGGCCCAAGGTTTTCAGACGACTGGCGATCAAACGCATTCCACCGGCGGCATTCATATCCACTGCAGTGAACCTGCCGGTCGGTTTTAAGTCCGCCAACACTGGGGTGGATCGACTTAAGGCGTCAATGTCATCGATCGAGAATTCAATTTCAGCTTCACTTGCGATTGCCATCAAGTGCAGTACCGCGTTCGTGGAACCGCCGGTAAGAACCACGCCGTAGAACGCGTTTTCCAGGGACTGCCGTGTGATGATGTCACGAGCGGTGATGCCCGATTTGATCATGTTCATCAGCATCGGTCCCACCAGACTCATGGCATCCAGTCGCTCTTGACTGGTCGCTGGCAGGCTGTTGAACATGGGCGAAATTCCCAGCATTGCGCCGGCAGTCGACATGGTATTAGCCGTAAATTGGCCACCGCACGCTCCAGCCCCAGGGCAGGCAGCACATTCGATTGATCGCAACTGAGCCGCATCAATTTTGCCGCTGGCATAGCTGCCAACCGCTTCAAATACGTCCTGGATGGTGATGTCCTTGCCATCCAGTTTGCCCGGGTGAATCGACCCACCGTAGACCATCATGGACGGTAAGTTCAATCGGGCCAACGCTTGAAGGGTGCCAGCCACAGTCTTGTCGCAGCCAGAGATCGCTACTACCGCGTCAAATTGATGACCGTTGACCACCAGTTCGATACTGTCGCAAATGGTTTCGCGGCTGACCAGCGAATGCCTCATGCCTTCGGTGCCCATCGAAATTCCGTCCGATACTACGATCGTGTTGAATTCCAACGGAACGGCGCCAGCGGCTCGTAAGCTGGCTTTGATCAATTCGGCCTGCTGGCGGAGATGCATATTGCAAGGGCCGACTTCGGTCCAAGTATTAGCGATGGCGACCAACGGCTTGTCAAAGTCCGAATCGCTCATCCCTGCCGCCCGTAACATCGCTCTAGCCGCCGCTCGATCGGGCCCGTGAGTCACTGTTCTACTTCTTAATTCCATCGTAATTCTTAACCGTTAGGATTCTTGAGTCCAAAAAAAACCCGCACCGAATGTTTTCAGTGCGGGTGTGAACTATTGTATTTTTTCGTTCAACCACCGACACTGCTTGGCAATAAGACCAACAAAATAATCAAGACCAACAAATTTAAGCCAGTGACCCAAGCGATCATTCCAGACAAAATCATCAGCTTGGAAACGACATCCGCTGTGCAAGACAGCGAAACGCGGTTCGCGGATTGGGGACGGATCCGTATACTGGGTCGGTGAATATCAGAAGCCAAGCTGCCAAAAGAATTTACGGATTGCAATCCACTCTTGAAGAAACAAAGAGCATCTTTGAAGAAGTCGCGTCCTGCTGTCAATGCATGAACCGTCACGATTCTCATGTGACCCGTCACTTCGACCCAACCCTCCTGAGGTCGTTTTCGATCTGAACAAAAAGTAACCACCGCCCCATTTTCACCCAGCCATAGACCCGCTGCGTTAGCAAAACCCCAATCGGAAGTAATGCTTGGCGATGGCCTTCGGGAAAGTGCGGGTTGGTTGATCATCGTGTTTAAGATTGTAAGAGTCGGTCCGCAGCGGTCAACGCGGACTAATGCCTGCACACCCATGGTGATTGTGCGAGTAAGACTTTTCCGCGCTTTGAGGCGATCTACGTGCCTTAGCGGCATGTTAAAAGTGGTAATTCTTCCTTTGAGGTCCTGTAGGTTTTTTCCACTTTTTGCGGATATTTTCCTTGGGTTGTCTTGGTCGCCTTTTTGGTGCTCTTAAGGGAAGTTAAAGTTCCTGTGATTGCCGAAGTTGGAAATTTGACCATGTTTTGG
>JBDNHU010000103.1:0-2803 GCA_041688615.1 Mariniblastus sp.
ACAAAGACGCCCTCCCTGCACGGCTTCGAAAAGACTAGGGTCGTCCCCCGTCCTGCTTGAACACGCTTGCGTGCGAGAAGAACTTCTGCGATCGCAATCACCTTCCAGCGTACACCTATGTGTAATCAATAGCACCACGGCTAATACCAATGCCGCTAGGATCACTCACGGGCGCGCAATAAAAAACCTAGGTGTCCAGTTCAATCCACCTGGGATCCTTCGCTAGGATCACTCACGGGCGCGCAATAAAAAACCCTCGGCAACCAATAAAGGTCGTCGAGGGTTTTGACAGGACTGGCAAGCCAATCCTACTAAGTTATATCGAGAATCCTGAAATTTCTCGTTTTCTGACTACGCGTTTGGATCAACTACAGGTGCTGGTTGAGCTGGAATAGCTGAACCGCTTGGCATGTCTGAACCACAAGCTGGAGTGGCTATGCTTGAACCGCATCCAGTGTCGCAACCGACGTCACATCCGCCACCGCAGTTGCTGAACAACCGAGGGCGAGCTGCGATACGTCCGCGAAGACCACGCAAGCGAGACAATAGGTTGAACGAAGGACCACAGCTTCCACAGGCATCAGCGGTTTCGCAACCACAGGCTGCAGCGTCAGTGCCGCATGAAGGAGCTGCGGCAGCCGAACCGCAACCGCAATCCCCAATGCTTGACATGACTGGCCGGACATTGTTGCTACCGCAAGCTGGAGCGATAGCTGCAGGCGATGCACAACCAGTATCACAACCTGTGTCGCATCCGGTGTCACAACCAGTGTTGCAACCGCGATTCAGGAAGTTGAAACTTGGCTTTGGCAAAGCCCGCCAGTTGATCTTGAAGCGGAAATCAATCAGCTTCGGGCGACCGCAAGGATCGCAACCCGTGTCGCATGCTGCCATCGCCATGTCGCTTCCGCAACCTGGTCCAGCAACCGGTGCATCGCAGCAAGAGGTTTCGCAACCACAGCCGCCCATGCCCAACATGCGATCCAACAAGTCACCACCAAAGCTTTGGCTACACATAACCAAAGAAGCAGCAACAGCAATCAAAGTCGACTTAATTTTCATTGAGACTCGTCTCCATTTTCCAAACGCACTGCAAGCTTCAAATGACTTTTTGGGGCTTGCTTAACTTTGACTTTTCCGACGACTGAAATCCCACGCGAATTCATTCGAAGATCTAAGTTAAAAAAGCTTTTGCCGGGCCCGGCTTTTAACCACACCTAAAATCCAGCTTAACTTTGTAAGGCAGCAAAGTTATGCCAGGTTCGGTTGGCCCAAGAATTTTGAATTGAACTTACAATACATCCAGTATTAACCGTCCAGCGTCGGTTGAGCCTAACTTCGGCTCGTTTTTTCCCTTCCGATCACCTGAACTGAATTGCTTAGTTTCGATCGATACTGTGTTCGATCTGAGAGTTAGAATCGGAGCCAGATCAGCAACTTCATAATTGATTCAGGCAAAGGTGCGAAAGCGCTCAAGGCGCAAGCTAGGCAGACTTTGCCGATTCAGACGAAGCGGACCGATAGTGCGGGGGCGCTGGCCGTTATTACGCCAAATTCACTGCCTTGACTGAACTTTTTCCTTAAAGTTTGGCGGTCACCGCCATACCACCCCGAACGCGGGTACCTACGACGTTATCATTGGAAAGAATGAACACAAAAATGGATCCAAACCCACATCTTCCCGCCTATGAGTTGGTGGATTTAGCGAAGTTGCCCCCAATCCCATGCCCCTGCGGCATCGCCAGGCGGGCTTTTATCGACCAAGCTGACTTTCCTGCCTCAATTCACCTGACCCAGATCACCGACGCCGCAGTGGCCCATTATCACAAAGTCACAACCGAAGTTTACGTGGTCCTTGAATGTCAAGAAGATGCCGCCCTTGAGCTAAACGGTGAACGAATCCCCCTAAAGCCGATGCAGTCGGTGCTGATTCGCCCCGGAACGATCCACCGAGCGATCGGGAAGATGAAGGTGTTGATCGTTGCCCAACCCACATTCGATCCAAGCGACGAATTCACTGCCTAAACCCGCAGTTACTACAATCGCTAGAAACCGCTGAATTTGCCAATGATTGCCACTTTCGTTCCTTGCCAATCGGCTACCGAGAATCTATTGTTATTGGGACCGTCTGGGCTACGCAATGTACGGGACCTGGCCCCAGATTAAGGAATTTGCAAGTCATGAGGCCGGAAATCGTTGGCGTTGAGGACGTTTTTGCTCGAGGGCCCCTTGGGTGAAAACGTCGAGGTTCTGGTTTGCAGGATTCAGGCTGAAAAGTCCGGACGCTCGATCGCAAGAAAGCGCGAGGCAGGCGAATGAACGGGCGCTGGTTTCAAGGAAGCCGACTTCAAGTGTCTTTTCCAGAAAGCCTGTTGATAGAAAAGGCCTAATGCCAGGACCGCGTTGGCTAGAACTTTATGTTTTGCATTTGGAATAACAGTTAATAGTAATATGAATCAATCACAAACTAAATTTCCAGCTTTGATTTTGGCTCTGTTCTGCCTTGCCATGTTCAACGGTTGTTCAGATCGTCGAGATTTTGATTGGGCCAAGTATCGCAAAGAATCACAACCGGCCAACAGTTCAATGGTCCGACTTCCCGCAAATGGTGGAATGATGTTGTACGGATCGGGCGCGAATTTTGGCTCGGGTGTCGGCTACGGTTCGGCAATGCCCTACGGGTCAGGTGCTTTCGGTTCGGGCATGATGCCATACGGCTCGGGCATGATGCCATACGGCTCGGGCATGATGCCGTTTGGAAGCGGGCAAATGATGCCGTTTGGATCCGGTGCGATGCCTTACG
>JBDNHU010000665.1:0-1900 GCA_041688615.1 Mariniblastus sp.
AGACGATGATAGCACTTCGAAAAACTTTTGAGCCGCGATGGATCGCGGTTTTCAATGCTGCGCGGTGGTCGGCGCTCGGCCGCCGAAATCATCAAAAAACCCGATGACAACGCCATTCGTACTTGACACCTTTTAACGTTCCCAGTAATCTATGGTCATTGCACTGCGGACAGGGGTTCAGACATTTTGCTTCTGGACATGCACAGATCCTACTTTTCGATGGCTCCCCTTTCGTATGTGATTTCAGTTTAGACGCTTAATCACGATTGATGTAATGATTGCCAAAACGCCCAAAACAATCAGATAAACGAACCACCGGCTTTCCGGTTGATTCACCGACCGGGGTTCCTTAATTCCGTAATACGGCAAACGGCATTCGACTGCTGAAGGAGCCGAGGGCAAGAATCCAAACGTATAGTTCACCTGTGTCGTGCTGGCGAAATTGCTCGACTTGATTTCATTCATCGCGATTGCTCGTTGCCACATCCACAGTTCGTCAACCTGTTCATAATCAAAAAAATCGTGAGTAACATCCATTTGGCCTTCTTTGAGAATGACCTTTCTTGGCATCCAATCAAATTCCTTGACGACGTGCACGACAAAAGAATCGGTAGGTTTATCAGGACTCACAAACTTCAATGAATAAATTGTCTGCCCATCTTCATTCGATACTTCACGAGTCTCCACCAAGCATTCTTCAACTAAAAATGGCAGCGGATTAATCTGGCTTGGAATTAGCTGAAGTGGAGTTTTATAAATCGAGATTGGCTTCGCGTTAAACTCGCCGATGGGAACAAGTTCAATCATGTCCCAATTGTTGTTTTCATTATTCTTCTCCAATCGGGCGAAGTAATCAACATTCTTGATGGTGGCGTAATTCTGAGGAGCTTGGCCTCCCCTTTCGTCGGTGCTTAATAAGACAAGTTGTGCTCCAGATTCCTGCACGGTCGCAGTCGATTTGTGTAAAGTCTTCCCGCCGCTATTCAAGGTAAAAACTTGTTGGAATCCTGAGAGGTGATCGGAGGATTTATCCATCCAGTTTTGCCAAGCTTTCCGAATCTCATTCACCTTTGGCGGATCGCCTAATCGCATCGCATTGCACCGCTGTTCAAATGCACAAAAATTCATGAAGCAAAAGGTAAGCAAAAATAAAGCTGCTGCCACAGGTCGACAAACTCGGTTCATTGCTTCAATCTCCTATAAAAATGTTCTTAACAATTAATTTTCAAGTCACGAAAAAATTAGTGTTCGCAATACGACTACTTCGGTATAGAATTCCCAGTAATAGACCCAGCAATATAGGTTCGTACAACATTCTGATTACTGCTTCCGTCCAGGTAGTAAAGAACCGTCTTTTTAAAACGCTCACCTGGAAACACAGAGTCAGATGACAAATATATCTTTAGATTAATCTGAACCGTTGATCTAGGCGGAATTGCAATTGGTAGTTTATTCAAACTAACGCAACCACAACTTACCCGTCCTTTAATAAGTTTTATACTCTTACTGGTTCGGTTGCTTACAGTAAGCGATGCATTGTGTTGAGTGCCCGAGGAAATGCTACCAATGTCAGCAGGTTTGATAACCACCTCTTCAAATACATCTCCAAATGCCAGCTGTTGGCCATACGCAGTAAAGCAAATGATCATTGCACTTGTAATCCCCAAGACTGCGGTAAACTTCGGCAAGAGCTCAAATAACTCTCCCCAAGCCATGCTAGAGTTATGGAAGCCTTGATGCCGCGTCAAGAAAAACTTGAGTAAAAGAACGAGAATTGACAAATTCAAAAGCAACATAAACCAGATTGGTACGACCAAATCGCCAAGACAATTACACCTTAAATTGAATAATGTGTGATATACAGAAATTATTGCATAAATAAAGTGCAAAAGTATTGAAA
>JBDNHU010000666.1:0-1482 GCA_041688615.1 Mariniblastus sp.
ACCAAGAAGTCGAAGGTCGGTGTCGTGGCCTTCTTGATCTGACAAAACAATTCGTTGATGGGATTGGACAATCGCCCACCCCACTGTTGAAAATTTTGCTCGTAATCTTGCCGGGCTTGTCGCTTAATCGGAGTATCGAATGATTTTTGCTTGTCGCGGAATACTCCGCATCCCGTCTCTTCTTGAGTCGCTGCGGCCAGGGCATTAGAAACGCCAGCCAGTCCAGCGCTAACCGAAGTAGCGGCAACGCTTGCCTTGAGGAAATGACGGCGATTGACTGTGGACTGCAGCACAGGCAGCGATTTTCCGCGAACTGACCCGCTTGCCGCGCGCGACAAATTCGGTCTAGGCTCAGAATCGGTTGGACTTGGCAGCATGACAGGAGTACTCGATTCAGAATTTGACAATGGTAAAATCCTTCCAATGCAAGAGTGAATTACCTTGTCTTAACTATCGATTCGCACAACTGGAATCACCACCCGATCCGGAGTAACGGTCAAAATTGACCCGATCATTCATGTCGCCCCCCCTGCATTTGCTAGACTCTGCCTAAACCACCACAACCGACCGCTTGCTTGGCAGCATGGGAATCTGTTGGTATCCGCCGTGTAGCGGTTGTCCAAAGTTCGCAGCGGTATCCAACCGCCAGCGTTTACAAACGAAATCAACTTGGGGAAATTTTCGGATCAGACAGAATAGAGAACTTATAGAACGACGAGATTGACCTGCGGAGTCATGCGTTTTTGTTAGGTTAATTTGGCTTCGCTTCGGATGAGATTGGCGTTTCCGCCTCAGTATTTTTTGGAATTGAACTTTGAACAAAACCCAGCGAGTTGCCTACATTGACCAACGGCTAAATCAACTGTTTCCCGACCCGGCGGTTCCCTTGGATCACCACAATCCGTTTACGTTATTGGTCGCCGTCTTGCTCAGTGCCCAATGCACTGATGAACGAGTCAACAAGGTGACACCCGCTTTGTTCAAACTGGCCAAGACCGCAAAAGCCATGTCGAAACTTGAATTACAGACCATCGATTCAATAGTTCGGCCATGCGGCTTGGCTCCGCGAAAGGCGACGGCAATCTTGGGTTTGTCGAAAATCTTGGTCGAATCCCACGGGGGACAAGTACCCCCAGACATCGTCGCGTTAGAGGCGTTACCAGGCGTGGGACACAAGACCGCCAGCGTTGTGATGGCTCAAGCTTTTGGGGAATCGGCTTTTCCTGTGGACACTCATATTCACCGATTGGCTCAGCGTTGGAAACTGACCAATGGAAAGAACGTGGTTCAAACTGAAAACGACTTGAAACGATTGTTTGCCGAAGATCGTTGGAATCAATTGCATCTGCAGATTATTTTTTATGGTCGGACCTACTGTACTGCTCGCGGTTGCGACGGAACAAAATGCGAGATCTGCACCAGTTGCTTCCCCGAACGCAAACGCCCGCCCAAAGTCCACAAGCCGTAGAGTGAACGACCAAG
>JBDNHU010000667.1:0-4144 GCA_041688615.1 Mariniblastus sp.
CTCGATTGCGAGTCGATAAACATCAAGTCGTTCGTGGTCGAAGATTGGTTCGCTCATCGCTGTCCGATCGAGTACGAGTACGAGTACCGTTTCACTGAGTACGAGTACGATAAAATGCAAGCGCCCCAAAAGCCAGAACGATTGCGATCAGCGGGCGGCGGGTGAAGGACGTTCCATTGAAACAAATATGGCTCGCCCGCTTCGTTGCAACCCATGGTTCGCCGCATTGTTCATGGATGGGGGGCGTCTCGAGCCCTTGCAGCAAGATAGCCGAGCATCCCACTCTATTGTACAATAAGAGAAAGAAAGGTGCCAATCATGACAAAAGTAGCGATAGCCGAAGAAATTGCCGAACGAACCCGAAGCAGCGATGGGCCAATTGAGTTGGTCGATTCGCAGGGAAAGACGATCGGCGTCGTCCGCCGTCCGCCGAGCGAGGCAGAAATTGAACGAGCACGAAGCCGAGCGAGCCAAGACGGAAAACGACTTTCGTGGGCTCAAGTGGCTGCGAAAGTCAGGGATGGAGTCGTCGAGTGATTTATGACGTTGAATTTTCGCTGGATGCCGCCGCAGAACTTTTGCGAATCGCGGAAGTGATTGGCTCAGCGGTGATGGTTTTGCAAGCAGCGGAAGGAATTCGTCGTCAGTTAGAAAATGCTCCAGCCGAAAAGGGCAAGTTCCTATCCGAAGGTTTATACTACATCGACGAGCAACCTCTTCGTGCATTCTTCTTGATCGACGTTGAGTCGAAGGTCGTTGAGATTACAGACTTCCGAATGCTTTAGTCTGCAGAACGCCGACCGTAACCGGGCACGAACGGTAGACTTTGATTTCAGTTGCCGCGTGAATGAGTGCTCCGGGTGAGTAGACCGGGGTCTCTTTGGTTTATCGTACTTGTTCGATTTCCTGTTTGCCATCCAGTACTTGGTTGGTGCCTGAATCTTTTGGTACTTTGCCTCATTGACCCGCGGCCCCTCGTAGATCCGGACGTGCGCTGTTAACGCATCCGGCTCCCAGACTTCACCTGCCACTGCCACTCCTTAGCTCGCGGTCCATCGCGATCAGGTCCGTCAAACGCTTCGGACTTACCAGCGGATGAAGATCGATGAATCGAGTGAAATCTTCCCAGTTCACATAGCTGTTCTGGCTCCGGCGGCTCAAGTGACGTTTCGCCATCCGGCGAACTTTCGATCGGTACACTTCCAGCATCGGCCAATTATCATTGATTCCGTAATACTGGTAGTGACCTCGAAGCTTCGCGTTTAGCACCGGCCACATCTCGCCTACCGGAGTCGACAACTGATGATGAAACCAAAGTCGCATCTCCATCAACTTCACACGCATCTTCTTGCCAGAAGTTTTCCTCTTCAGTTTGAACTTACCCGCTCGACTCTGACCACAATAATGAGTGAATCCGAGGAAATCGAAAGTTCCCGGAGCACCTTCACCTAATCGCTGGTTATCGCGACCGGCAAAGCGTCCGAATCGTAACAACTTCGTCTTGTCCTCGGCGACTGATAACGAAAACCTGGCCAATCGCTTTGGCAGCACCGCTTGGTATCGCACCGCATCGGATTCGACTTCGAAGCAACAGATAAAATCATCTGCGAAACGCATCATGTGCGCTTCGCCTTGAAGTCTCGGTTTTACTTCTTGTTCAAACCATTGATCTAACACATAGTGTAAATACACGTTGGCTAGTAACGGTGATAGGCTAGCCCCTTGCGGGACGCCTTCTTCGGTTGCTTGCAACTGGCCATCGACCATCACACCGGCTTTCAGAAAACGGGTGATCAGACGAAGAAGCTTCGGATCGCTGATACGTTTGCGTAACAACTCAACCAACTGCGACTGACACAAATTATCAAAGAATCCCTTGATATCTGCGTCGCTGATCCAGTTCACTTTCCGCGTGGCGATGATCCCACCAAGAGTCGCTAAAGCTTTATGACACGATTTATCTGGGCGATAACCATACGAAAAGTCATAAAAGTCGACTTCGTAGATTTGTTCCAGAATCATCACGATCGCACGTTGTACGAGTTTGTCCTCGACACAAGCGATTCCCAAAGCTCGCGTTTTCCCATTCCCTTTCGGGATGGTCTTTCGCAAGCTGGGCTGAGGGCGATAGCTGCCACGATGGAGACGTTCAACCAAGTCGCGAAGGTTCGCTTCGAGATCTTGTTCATAGTCTTCGACCGTGACGTTGTCGACTCCGGGCGTCTTGCCTCGTTTGAGTCGGCGAAAGGCGTACCACAATAGCTCATAGTTGAGCATCGAGAAGAGGTTATTGAACACCGCTTCCGGGTCCGCTTTCGCTCGTTGAGAGGTGCGATCCAGCCGGGTTATCACCGTGGTTCCGTCACTGAGTACGGACGGTGCCCGGTCTGGACCGCGTGAAATCCCTACCGCCTTCCCTACACCGATATTACTCGGCTTGTCGCCTCCCGATTGGTCATCGGGGTGCAGCGGTACTATGCGGTCGTCCGACTCCCTGAGCGTCATTTGTCTTCGTCGCTTATTCCACTTCTAAAACATACTTGATCGGTCAAACTGGAGCGTTTGGATTCGATCAAGAACCTCAGGGTCTCACTGGTTGCCTGATTGACATATTGTGTATCGCGAATGGGGCGCCGACTCCGGGTCTCTTCGCGAAGCTCGCCGATGACGCGTCGCGAAGTGTTGCCTTGGGGCATGCACAAACCTTGGGCAGAATCCAACAGAAACAAAATTTCGGAGCTAATCCCGTTCACAGTCACAGGGCTACCTGTGATCCGTTCATCCTCACTACCTTTCCGTCTACGCTTCAACGTGTCACTTCGAGCACCAGGCTCTTATAGACACGCTGCAAAACTCGATACTGGGCGTGTGGCTAGCACTTACACAGGCGGGATCTCCCCCCGCTTGTCAATCAGACCTTGCCAGTCCGCACGTGCATGGCTTTGTTCGTCGGATTAGTCAGCAACGGCGGAAGACCGATAAAATAACCCATTTTTTTCTTTATTGGCGACTCTGTGAATTAGCGGTAATGGTCTTCAATCCAACGTCTATCTTTCGCAGCACTTTCCCTTGCGCGTGTCTGTTCGAGCTTGTAATTGTCAATTGCGGTTTGGCGATCTTGAAAATATTTAATTGCGGACGTGGAGCCGTTGTCAGCTGCAACTTGAATGTATCTCATCAAGATGTTATCATCGTAGGCTATCTGTCGTCGCAAAATCCTGTTTACTAGGCTAACTTGCGCATCGATGTCACCGGCTTTAGCCATGCTAATAAGCTTTTCAACTGCTTTGGTCTTCGACTCTGCATCTGGATACGCGTGGTCGATAGCAAAATCCATCATTAACATTTCATCGCCTGCAAATTGTAAATGCGCGAACGCACGATCCAAGTCTTTCAAAATGGCCTCTCCCAAGCCATCAGCATAAAAGCTTGCCATCGCGAAATTTCCATTAAAATTGCCGACACGGTTGTCGACTTCAAAAGTAGCAAGTTCGCGGTAATGCTTGGCAGTTTCTGCGGTGTAGTGAGTCAACTCCTCTTTCGATAGGTCTTTGTTATTACGTGCTAAGAGATCGTTCGCGAATGCGATGTTTTCAAGACTATCATGATACTCAAAAATATCGTCGCCATGCGGCGATTGTTTTGCTGCGAGCTGTAGAAGTCGGAATGCTTCACCTTTTAGCCTATAATATTCTGAATCTGGACCATCTCCTTTTCGACCCATAAGCCTACACGTGACTAGATATAAGTGAGCCAAGCATGTCTGAGCTGGCGCGTAACCCTTTTCAGCACTGAATTTATATCGAGCTACTGCCAATGGACTGTTGCTAACAGTTGCTTCTCCATTTTCTGATAGCTCATAGGACGCGGAACAGTAAAAGACGCGAGGCAGAAAGCTCCCCTCTCCAATTTGTAACCATTTTTTTGCGAGATCTGCTTTTCTTTCGACTCCAATTCCGTAATGGTATGCTATTCCAAGTCTTCCAGCCGCATGGATGTCGCCAGGGGATGTCCGTTTTATTGTTGAAACTGATGGTGATCTCTGAATACTGTATAGGTTAATGATTCTTGGATTGACTTACAAGCCTCTTCGCCGGTGTTCTTTCCTTGAGCCGTAGGCGAAAGGAAAGAACACCGGCGGCGC
>JBDNHU010000014.1:0-15035 GCA_041688615.1 Mariniblastus sp.
CAGATTGGTGGAATCGGGACGTAACTGGTCCGATGCAAAGATACGTTCGACCGTAAGACTCGCCGCCTCTTGCGTGCTTGAATCGACCGCAGTGTCGACAGCGTCTATGGTTTGGCCCAAGGCGGCCATGGCCGAACCCGCCAACCAACAACAACAGCTAAGCATCGCAAAGCGAAGCACGTCAGCAGGAAGTGTGAATTTAGGCGTAAACTGCAAAAAATACATAGGGATCCTTCTACACAAATAGCGAACAAATGGTCTGCTTCCAATATCGCAAGGAACCCGCCCAGATACCATAGGCGTATGAGCCAATCACGGCTTTTTCGGTGGTACCCGGCGGCAGCGCAACCAGTTCCAACCCAAACCAGGCACTTTTCACTTACCAACATCCAAGCCGTTACCGATTCCATCGAATTGCCCCCCGAGGCTTGAGCTCGGAACATCACTGCCAGGCAGTCCCTGCTTGTCAACGTCGTTGTTAGATGTGACCGTCCAAAACACTACAGAGGGTCCTAACATTTTTCAGCTAGAAAACGCGAAGTCATCTCATCCAGTCCCAGCGTCGACCGATCGACTTAACGTTGCCAAGTTCGTATCCGTCGCACCGCTGTACTTAGTACCCATTGTGTTTATCAAACAGGACTTAGCCTGGGCGTAAGCCGTGGAGGCGATTGCCCGTCAGTAAACGATTCGACAAATTCTGGGGAACAAACGCTTTGAAAGAGAGTTTCCAGCCAGGTGACCCTTTGAACTTCCGCGATCAGTCGACATGACGCTAGCAGCCGCGGAGCAATCCGTCGTGAATTGTCATCCAATCCCTCCGCTTACGGGAAATCGACTTGGGTTATTAAACCGATTCATACCCTTGGCGAACCAGGCAAATCCAACGCATCAGATTTGGGAGCATGGAATTTACGCAGCTTGCTGCCAAGCCAGGCCTAATTGATCTTGACGCTGCGATTGAATCACCGCTATGAGTCGAATCAAAGTCAGGCTGGCTACTTGCTGTGGCAATGTTCTTGGACTGTCAATCTAGCACGATAGTCCTGCCGGCGATTCCGCGAGCGTCCTGAAGGCATTCCACGCACCGCACATTTTATTAGAAATCAAGTGATTGAAAGTTAAATTATGACTCACCCAACTTTCACCACCATAGTTGCCACCCTTTTGTCCGTTGTTCCAGCGTCCTTCAGCCTCTCTCAAAATGTCGACCCACCTGACGTGCAAACCGCACAAGCAACGCCCCGGCCAATAGCCTCAACAAACAGCGATGGAACCGATGTTCCACAAGTAAGTCCGCTTCAGGTCCGCCAAGCGTCGGCAAACGACAAGTCCGGCGATATTCCCATTGTGCAAATGGCTGACCATTCCACGTATTCACTGGGTGACGAGACCTTCTTTGAAGAAGAAATCGTTCACGAATCAGTGCTCGACAGCGTTGCTGCAGATGTTTCATTGTTGAACGAAACGATCAGCGAAGATCTCATCGAAAGTCTAAGTGACTTGTCAAACCGTCCGTACGATCATTATCGCGCGCAGACCGGGCAATTTGTTTGGCTGCCGGCCGAGGCCAATAACTTTGGCTGGGTGAGCATGACAACCGATCCCTATCTGGAACGGAACGAATCTGCAGGTTTCACCTCGGCGGTCAATATGCACTTTCTTTCGGGGCCGGACACGATCCACTTGCCGCCCCGACTGTTTGACTTCGTCTTCGGCTATCAGGCTCGAAAATCGGTTGGTTCCATTTTCAGCTACGATATTGCCGTCAGTGCTGGGGTGTATTCAGATTTCGAAGATAGTGCCAGGCAAGGTGTTCGATTTGTCAGTCATGCAGTTGCTATGATTCATGCGTCCAATCGAATTGATCTTATTTTCGGCGTTGACTACTTGGATCGTGACGACATCTCGATTTTACCCGTCTTCGGCTTCTCTTGGCGTCCCTATCTTGATGCAAGAATTCGCGTCGACGCAATTTTCCCTCGCCCTAAAATTGAGTGGGTTATTGACCCCGAGCACAGTGTTTACCTTAAGGCACAACTTGGTGGCGGAACGTGGGATATCGAATTCCCAGACGAATCAAATGACGTCATGACCTATCGCGACTATCAAATTCTGTTTGGGTTTCTAAATCACGACAGTGACGGCCATTCCAACAGCTGGGAATTAGGTTATGTATTCGATCGGGAAATGGAGTTTCGAGACCGAAGTGACAGCCTGCAATTTGACAATGGATTTATTTTCCGAAGTGTCACGCAATATTAGCAGCGAAACCTAACCACACGATTCATGACCGTGCCAAGCCTAGCTACGGGATTTGACTTTAGCGGCTATTCTGAACTGAGCAATCTGGGTTTTACTCGCGGCATCTCTCATTGGATTCACTGCAAATACGCCAAGGGTAAGTCACGGTTATCTTCCGGAGAATCGGTCCCAACCCTACCTGTTCGACAAGCAGTGAAATCTATCAAACGTCCGACATCGATCTATCTTTGACAGCTTCGTGCCGCAGGCATCCAAGTGTCCTTTCTACCTTCTCGGACTTCAAGGGTGACTTACGCAGTCCTTAAATTCGATTCGCGAGCGGAGAATGGTTTCAACCCGTAACCGCATTCTTCCAGAAACTATCCGCGCGACACTGGCTGCGATCTATATTTTGTGGGATGACAAACGTCAGGAAATCCAGGGCCAGTCCTTCTGGTTGAAAAACGTATCATTGCGGAGAGGCGCTAACGGTCGCAAGCATTGTGCTGATTGCGCAAGAAGGGTCAACGTTGCTACCGAATATTTAGCCTTTATTGGCTGACGGCGAGATAAATTCGAGGTAGAGATTTAAAAGCCGAAATGGGTCAACAAGTTTTGCAGTAGTTTAAGCCCCCGGACGGAAACATTTTGTATTGTCAGTAATGGCTTCATGAGATTCATAATATTCTTCAACCTGACATTGCTAATGACCATTAGCACTTGCTTCGCACAGTACGAAGGACACTCGGGGTACGCCATCGCAGTGAAACGATCGGAAGTTGCCAGTTCGGAAACCGGCGTTGTTTCGAAGATTTTGGTCGTTGAAGGCGAAGAAGTTTCGCAAGGGCAAGCGTTAGTGCTTTTGGACGACGAAATTCTTCGCGGACAATTGGAATCCGCTAAGCACGAAGCTACCAATCGGAGTGAACTCGATGCGATTCTAGCTAGAAAAAAGATCCTGGAACGTTCGTTGGAAACCCTGCGTGCTGTGCACCAGTCGGGTCACGCCAGAGCGAATGAACTGGCCCGAGAAGAACTTGAATTGGAAGCACTTAAAGCGACCTATTCCCAGAAGACTCACGAATACGCCGGGAAGCAGATCCAAGTGCAACGCATTCTTGCACAACTAGAGAAACGAGTTATTCGTGCACCATTCCACGGACAAATTGCCAAGCTTCATCATCGAGTCGGCGAATTTGTTTCCCCCAACAAAGCAGAGATCACCACGCTGGTGGACCTTTCCCATTTGATCGCTGAAGTTCAGGTACCGTTGATTGAAGTTGAGAATTACAAAATAGATCAAGAAGTGAAAATGAGAATGGGCGAACGACTGGTAAAAGGAAACGTCCACTTTATTGGTGTTCTTGTCGATCGGGCGTCCCAAACGGTCACCGTCAAAGTGCGAATCGACAACACAAAACTTAAGGCCAAAACTGGGACCGACTGTGTCTTAATCACGCCTTTCAACTAACTGCAATAAGATTTACCAGACTGTGGAAAACTTTCCGATTTAGTTATACCGCCTTCAATTGCTTGATAAGTCTAGACCCCTTGTCCTTCAGCCTCGCCGCATGGATGCAAGCATTTCGATCGCACGTCACTTTGTTTAGTGTCGCGAAAACACGAAAGGCAATTCGACATGAATGTTGAATCAGACTTGGACGAAATTCCATCGACTTTCAGCCAACCCAAGGGTTCGGTTCCGGGTAGCAGTGCGTCATGTCGATCGTTATCTGAATATTTCGTCACGACCTCGGTTGGTCAAACGCGGGACAACGGGAACAGTCGACCTTCGACCTCTGCATTTGAAACCGGCCAACGTTTCATGGAATCCCCCACGGAAATTTTGGGCGATCTTCAAGCAGATCTGCTGCGAATTATAGCTGAACTCCCTCAAGTCGATTCGCAACTGCGCGCACTTGCCAAGAAGATTGGTCCGCTAGTTCAAGCGATATCCATCTGGAGATGCCTACCACCGGCTGAACCTGACGCTACGTCAGAAATTTCTGACTTACTGGCTGATTCCGACGAACCGATCGTCATTCAGACGATCAACCCTCGAATCGTTACGTGCATTAATGAATTGGAAAGCCAATGCCGCAATTTGCATCGGATGAAAATTCAGTCGGTCGGCATTGACGGATATATAGCGATTGGGGTTCCGGTGTTTTACTTAGGCGCCCAGCCAATCACCCTAATCTGTTTAGTGAAGCAGAAGGGAAGGCTGGACATGACCGAAGCCTGTTTGCTGCTACTATCCAGTTTTTCAACGCTGGGGCAAGTCAATCAAAAATCCGCTGACGGTGCACTTTCGGAGAAGTACCTGCAGTTCGTATCCGCTTCCACAAAAGACATTATCACCAGTTCGACATTGTCCGAAGCTGCTGCCCAATTAGCCACCAGAATTTCTAATCAAATCAAGGTGCCACATGCTGCAATTATTAGTATCGGCTTGCGAGGCAAGGTGACGGTCGCTGCCGTCTCGGGAGCAACCGAGGTCGATCAGACGGGACGAGTTGGACTTTCGCTGATCGAGGCGATCGAAGAAGTCAAAATCAAGGACCAAGATTTTTATCGTTGGTCCACTGTCGGTGACGAATCTACTTATGACAAATTTTTAGTCGGCGTCGGGCAAGCGTTCAACGCCAAAGGCGTTTGGGTCAGCCGAATCACGTTGGACGGGCACACCCGAGGATTCCTCGTCTTGGCGGGTGATGAACGATTGGTTCAAGATGAATGGCTGCAACAATTTGGCCCGATTCTTAGTGTTTCCAATAATCAAATTTTATCAGCGATTAAGATCCATCAAGCTGGTTTTCAAAAGATTGTAGAAACACCATGGTTGTTTCTGCGCCGCTGGAAACTGTGTGTTGCTGCGGCGATATTGGTTTTGGTGGGAATCGCATTCATTCCAATGTCATACACAATGCGTTGCGATTGTAACCTTGAAACCACTAAGAAGCGTTACTTTGTGGCTCCCTACACAGGTGCCCTAGAAACCGTCTGGGTCCAACCTGGAGAACCGGTCAAAATAGGACAGTTACTGGCAACGATGGACGACCGTGAATTGAAGATTGAATTGGCTGGCAAGCAATCGGAATTCGATCGAGAATCCAAAAAAACTCAGTCCGCACGCGCTAACGGAGATCAAGCGGAGTCAAATATCGCACGCTTGGAATCCCAGCGAATCGCCAAGGAAATTGAACTGATCCAGCATCGATTGGCCAACCGAGAAGTCAGAAGCACGATCGCTGGCACTATTGTCCAAGGTGATTTGGATGAACTGCAAGGCGCACCCGTTGAAATTGGGCAAAACCTGTTCGAAGTCGCGCCGCTGGATGAATTAGTGGTGGAGGTGGAGATCCCTGAATTTCAATATCGCTATGCAAAAACGGGCTTGCCAGTCCGCTTCACGTTCGAAGCGTACCCCTACCAACAGTGGGACGGAACGATCCAACGACTTCACCCCAAGGCTGCGGCTAAGGAGAGTCGTAACGTCTTTATCGCGGAAGTCCGTCTGAAAAACGACGATCAATTGTTGCGCCCAGGCATGAAAGGACAGGCCAAGGTCATTGGCGGCACTTATCCACTGGCCTGGAATTGGCTGCATCATCCCTACGAGAAGTTTCGAACGCTGATCGGTTGGTTCTAACGACTTGTCATCCAAACAAGCAATCCGTCTACCAAGTTTCTCTGCCAAGACCTAATTGATGTAACTTATTTCCATGACCGCTTCCAATCCTAATCTTCAAAACATGAAGCCGACACTGCGACGTGACTTACGGGTCACCGTGTCTATGCAGAATGGCGAATTGATCCATGTCATCGAAGATCCAATTAATGGAAAGTTATACGAACTTGGACAACAAGAAGCCAAACTGTTACTTGGCCTTGATGGCAACAGGAACCTGCAAGAGATTTGCGTGGCCACGCAAGAACTAGCTGCCGCCGATATTTGGGATGAGGCTCGGATTGAAAAACTATGCACTTGGGCGATTTCTAAGAATCTATTTCTCGACCATTCTGATGAAGCGATTGGACGCCAAAAAGGTGTTTTCAAGCGGCAGCGTATGGCGAAGTGGTTCAAATGGACGAACCCAATTTCGATAAATTTTTCGTTCGGTTCACCTGAACGGCTGCTTCGTCGCATTTCCCCGTGGTTGCAAGACATCTTTGGCTACTGGAGCCTTTTGCTCTTCATCGTGGTGGGTGTCTTTGCACTATCTTGTCTTTACATGAACTTTGATCGATTCGCCGAACAGGCCAGTCATGCACTTGCCAACGGTGGTTGGGTTACGATGATCATCGTTTGGTTGGCCATCAAAATTGCGCACGAACTGGCACACGGGGTGGCAAGTCACAAATACGGTGCCCATGTAAAAGATTGCGGTACGGTGCTAATTTTGTTCATGCCAATGGCATTTATGGACATTAGCAGTTCAGCAAAATTGCCCAACCGCTGGCACCGGATCATCATTTCGGCAGCCGGAATGTACGTGGAATTGTTCTTAACCGCTTTGGCAATCATCGTCTGGACCTACTCAGAGAACCAAACACTTTCCAATTGGTTGCACGCCTTAATTTTCACCGCTGGGCTTTCGACGATCCTATTCAACGCAAATCCATTGATGCGGTTCGACGGCTACTACATTGCGTCGGATCTACTGGGAATCACCAACCTGTCGGGCCGGGCAAAAACTTGGCTTGACGAAAACTGGAAGTACTATTGTCTAGGCGTTGCCAAAGAACCCGACAGCAGCTCCGGATGGCGCTGGTACTTGTTGGCAAGCTACGCCTTCGCAGCTTGGTTCTGGAAAATGTCGTTGCAAATCACGTTGACCATTGCCGCGGCGGCCCTCTTCCATGGCTTTGGCATTTTGATCGCAGTCGTATCGGTTGTATTCTTCATCGGTATGCCGACGTATCGAATAGCAACCAGCGTATTTCTTAATGGCAGTTGGCGGGCTTGGCATTGGAGAAATGTTTCTGCCACTGCAGTGACGGCGACACTTTCCTTGTGGCTGGCAACTTCTGTTTTGACTGGGCCCGTCCTAATCGATTCACCTGGTGTCATCCGCTTTCAAAATGAAAAACTAGTTCGTGCCGGATGTGATGGTTTTCTGGAAAAAGTCTTAGTCGCCAACGGCCAAGCGGTAAAGAAGGACCAAGTCTTAGCCATTCTAGGCAATCGGGAAATCGATTCGCAAATATTGACTTTAGAAATCGCAATTGCTCAGTCAGACGAACGCGGGCGGCAAGCCAGGCAGAAGGGCGAATGGAATGAGTACGCAGCGGAGAACCAACAGAAGGAATCGCTGCTAATTCAATTACATGAACGGCAATCCGAACACCAGATGCTGCACCTTCGCGCTCCATGCGACGGTATCGCGATGCATAGGGATCTCGAGGAACGTGTCGGACAATATTTGCACAAAGGCAATCAAATTCTAACGATCAATGATGCAAAAAAAGAAGTCGCGATTTCAATTTCGCAAGATGATTATCCTTCGCTAAGCACTCAAACCGATCAAGCGGTGAAATTGATTTTCCCTAGCGAACCCAGCTTCCAAGTAATGCTTACCAGTGTTTCACCCAATGCAAGTCAATCGCTGCCGTCAATTTCAATGGCCAGCAATCACGGTGGACCCCTCTTGGTTGAACCGGTCAGTAAATCAGACAAGAATGATCATCAGTTCTTCAGCGGATCTCAGGCGATGGACGCGGAACTTCAAGAGCTAAAGCTACTTTCACCTCGTTTTACCGCAACCGCCCCTTTGCCCACCGAACTGGCCGACCGGTTGCCACTGGGACAGACGGGAACTGTTTTCTTTCGATCGCAGCGTCAAAGTCTAGCCTCGTATTGCTATATCAGTTTTCGGCGTTGGCTGCAAAAACAACTTAGGACGGTCTAGGTAATCCGCCCAACGATTTTTTCTCGCACCCCAAGATCCCTCCAAGATCCCAAAGGGGATGGACCTCCTACGATCATTCGATCCATCAGACACAGCATCCGCGTTTAAGTTGCCCACCCAATTACAACTAGATCCCTGAATTCCCTGCGGCTGTGGTGTGATTCAACTTGCCGATCAATCACCTAGTCACCAATGGCGATCCTTCAGATTGGGCAGGTGTACGTTCTGCGTCTCCGGCCAAACCGAACTCATCCTAACGGTGTTGCCGATCGTAACAGCACAAAGACTGAGCAAGTGATAACCTATTTCGGCTCTATCGATTTTTCGATTCGTCAAGCAACCGGCCCAAACCAATTGATTTGAATAATTCCAACAATTCGTCAGAAAGCCCTAGTCGCAATGCGCGTCATTCCAAATTCAAATCGACCGCAGACACCCAATCGAGGCCGATGAACCCAGTACCCAAATGCGATCAAGAAAGAAGTTAAAGTTTCTTCACGAATCCGATCGCCACGCAGGCATGGTTGCCACCGTGAATCCAAGGGAAAATAACCCCGGTCAAACGTAGTTCGCAAATCTTCTCTCTTGCCGGACTCTCTTGACACTTGATCGAACAAGGAAGGTACTCCAATGAACTCTCTTTCATTTTTGCTTGTCGCCGCTCTGGCCGTATTAGTCTCGGACAACGATTCCATCACCAAAACAGGCGAAAATTTGGAGCCCAAAGTTGTTTCCAAGCAGACTGACTTCAGCTACGCCAATGCCTTCAAGAAAGCTCAAGCATCGGACCGTCCGCTGGTTGTGATTGTCACCGCAACCTGGTGTGCACCTTGCCAAGTAATGAAGAATCAGACGATCAAGCAGGTCATGGACAAGGATGGATTCGAGAATGTAATTTTGGCCTTCGTTGACGTTGACCAAGAACCTTCGCTTGCTCAAAACTTGACCAAAGGCAAAGGCATTCCTCATGTGGTTGTTTTTGAGAAACGGGAAACCCAGTGGAAGCGTCGCACCTTGTTTGGAGTGCAAACCGCCGAAACATTGCAAAGCTTTATTAAGCCCAAATTCATCGACGGCTCCGACAGACCCATCACTCGAATCGCCGATATCAGCGAAGGTATCAGACGCTAAGTTAAGGAGATTTCGTTGACTCAACACGCTCGAGTGCTTTAAGAAGACCGCCGCCCCTACGGAAGATCTGCACGCATTATCTGCCGTCACAAATTTTAAGCCTGATTTGGATTGTATTTCCAAATCAGGCTTCTTTTCTGTCCTGCCATTCTTGCCAAAGTCAATAGGTCTTCAAGCGGACTGACTGAATTCGCTCTTTACCTTGCGGTCGATGATTTCTTTGACCATTCAGGCCAACTCAAACATCACCAAACCGAACTTCTAATTTGCAGCTTCCTAAATTCGCAACCGCAAAATCGCGATATTTCTCAATCTGCCCACCAAAACCTCCGGGACCGGCGGCCAACCAATGGCAGAACAGGTTTCTGCAACAACATTTCGCTTGGGTCGCTCAACAGACGCTCAATCCCATGGACAACCAGCTTTTTTACGAAGAATCAAATGCCTGCCAACACCTTGACTTATAACCCATGGGCTGGCTCTTTGGTTGCATACGATCCAGGGACTATTCTGGACTGAAAGTTGACGGCACCCCATCGTTTGGTTTAGATTTAAGATCGTGGCGATTGCGGTGTAGGCGAAGCTACGGGTCTGGCGATTCTGCACTGACTTGAACTCGACGGATTTCGACCCACCAACGTCGCTCCGCCGTCTATAATCAAGGGCGTTCAGAATTGAATTGCCGGCTTGTTGCCATTGCAGATCGATCGATGGTTCACAGAATTGCGTTCCCCCAATCGACCGTTGTGGTGATGTATTTTGATCAATCCATTGACCATGACGACTCGCCGTTTCCGCAGCTTATTCCCAGGTCCGCAATGAAATGCCTTCGAAATCAAGTTGAAAAAAATATGACCCGAATCGCTTATTTTGGCAAAGCCAGTCACGGCAGTCTAATTGGCATTGCAATCCTGGCACTGGTTCATTGGAACTTCTGGGCGGACCACGTCAGTCTTTCATCGGCCGCCTTTCAAGCGGAAAATGTCGTAGCGGTTTCCAGTGGCGATACCGCTGCATCGCTTGAACAAGACTTGCTTGGGCAGGATTCAGCTCAGCTGGCGAAACTGGCGGTTCAACTGGGCGATCCCAAACGCGGCGCAATTCTGTTTCATCAACCGCATGTCTCTTGTGTCTCTTGCCACTTGGATCGTAGTGGAGGATTCAACAACACGCTTGCTCCCAATTTGACGCAATGGCCGGACGCGGTGTCCGACCAGGAGATCGTTCAAGCAGTCTTAGAACCGTCCAAGAGAATTCGCCAGGGTTATCAAGTGACCACTCTGCTGGACGGAGACGGTAAAATTGTATCAGGCATCTTAGTAAGTGATGGCGACGAAATTGTGCTGCGGGATTTGACAGTCCCCAATCGCACAATGAAATTTTCTTCCCAGGACGTTGAAATCAAACAGGGCCCACCCGCTTCTCCAATGCCAACAGGCTTGGTCAACCAATTAGCAAATAGAGGTCAGTTCTTTGATCTGATCCACTATTTAATTCAATTGCGTGACGGCGGCGCAACCGCGGCACTCCGTTTGCGCCCGCCGGCGCACCTGATTACCGTGGCAAAGATACCCGAATACGAATCTGACATTGACCACGCCGGTATGATCCACAATCTTGACGACAGCAGCTTTGAACGAGGCCAAGCGATCTACCAGCGCCTTTGCATCAATTGCCACGGAAACGTCGACCAACCAGGTTCACTACCAACGTCACTTCGATTTGCAGAAGGTCGCTTCAAGAACGGGTCCGACCCGTTTGCAATGTATCAAACGTTGACACGTGGTTACGGCATGATGCAGCCTCAGAATTGGATGGTGCCGCAGCAGAAGTATGACGTGATCCACTACATCCGCCAAGAATATCTAAAGCCACACAATCCCAATCAATTATTTGAGGTGACCGCGGATTGGCTTTCGAAATTACCTGCGGGTGATTCACGGGGTCCCGAACCCATGGACCAGGAACCTTGGGTAAGATCCGATTACGGACCGACACTGATTAACACCTATGAAGTCGGATCAGACCAATCCAATTTCGCTCAAAAGGGTATCGCCTTTCGATTGGATCAAGGCCCTGGCGGTGTGTCCCGAGGTTCGCATTGGATGGTTTTTGACCACGATACGCTGCGAATGGCGGGTGCTTGGTCGGGCGATCGCTTTATCAATTGGGAAGGCATTCACTTTGACGGCCGACACAATAGCCATCCACGCATTGATGGAAAACTTGCGATTGAAAACAAAACCGGACCTGGATGGGCCAATCCATACGATCAATCTTGGGAAGACGTACGCTTGGTCGGTCGCGATCAGCGACACTATGGCAGCCTACCGAAAACTTGGGGTCATTTCATTGGGCTGCACCGAAATGGCGATCAATCATTGATGGAATACTCGATCGGGAAATCCACCATCTATGAACAGCCTCTACTTGTGGATGAAGCGGACGAGGCAATTTTTGGTCGCAGATTTCTAATACAACCAACGGAGCAGGATTTGACGCTTGCGATTGGGCAAGTGCCAGGCCGTTTTAGCCCCGACGCCAAAATTGATGTCCAATCTATCGACAAACAGACGGTTCAATTGACTGCCGATAATTCGGACATCAAGTTGATCTCGGGTTTTGTTGGCTTTGGACCGAATCTTGTCGAAGATCTAAAATTCGAAGTCCGGGGCAACGTTCTTAATCTCCACGTTCGGGCAGCGGATCAGCCTCGCTCTTTTGCCGTTTGGTTTGGCAGTTTACCGATCCAAGCCGACGGGGATCTGATCGCCAAGTCCTCAGTCAAGTTTCTGAAGAACGTGGACGGTCTAGACGTGGATTTCTTTACAAAGTCGGCCGCTTCGATTCCAACCGCGTTAAGTCAAAAATTCAAAACCGCGATTGACCAAGGAGCAAACGATAGAGCCTTGGCGGTCGATGTTTTGCAGACACCCAACAATAATTTGTGGTCCATGCAAATGCGTCTAACGGGCTTAGACTTCTACCCAGATGGCAATTCCATGGCGATTTGCACTTGGGACGGCGACATCTGGAAAGTGGATGGAATCCTGGATTCTCCAACTCAGCTAACTTGGCAAAGAATTGCCACCGGGTTGTTCCAACCCCTGGGAATCAAGTTGGTTGACCAACAAATTTACGTCACTTGCCGGGACCAAATCGTAAAACTGCACGATCTTAACGATGACTGGGTTACCGACTACTACGAGAATTTCAACAGCGACCACCAGGTCACCGAACATTTTCACGAATTCGCGATGGGACTTCAACGTGACGAAGCTGGGAACTTCTATTACGCCAAATCCGCTCGACATGCGTTACCTGCGGTTGTGCCGCAACATGGGACGCTGCTAAAGGTCAGCCCCGACGGAAGCACCACCGAAATTTTGGCAACAGGATTCCGAGCAGCAAACGGTGTGTGCTTGAACCCAGACGGTTCTTTTATCGTGACCGACCAGGAGGGCCATTGGAATCCAAAGAACCGCATCAACTGGGTCAAGCCCGGGGGTTTCTATGGCAACATGTTTGGCTACCACGATGTAACCGACGATTCAGATTCGGCAATGCAGCAGCCTCTTTGTTGGATCACCAATGCCTTTGATCGTTCACCTGCGGAATTGACTTGGGTGCCCAAGAACCAGTGGGGTCCGCTTGCAGGGTCGCTGTTAAATCTATCTTACGGTTACGGAAAAATTTATGTGGTTCCGTTCGAAAATTTGGATCACTCCAAGTTTGATGCAACGGCAGTCAAAGCCACCCAGCAAGGTGGAATGTGCGAATTGCCCATCGATCAATTCCCCACAGGTTTAATCCGAGGCCGCTTCCATCCAACGACCGGGGATTTCTACACTTGCGGCATGTTCGCCTGGGCCGGAAACCAACAACAGCCTGGCGGACTGTACCGCGTTCGCTATACCAGTAAACCACTTCATGTTCCCATCGAATTGAAAGTGCAACCCAATGGTATTGAAATTCAGTTAACTGATCCGGTTACCCAAGCATCCGTCATGGAACTTGCTAATTACAGCGTGCAGGCTTGGGATTTGAAGCGAACCGCTAACTACGGTTCTCCGCATGTGAAGCAACGCGAGTGGAAGGTCACTCAAGCAACTTTGTCCGCCGATGGTAAGACAATCATGTTGCAAATACCCGAAATCGAGCCCACTCAAGGTATGGAAATTCGCTTCGAACTGGAAACCAAAACGGGCGAGCGTTTCGAACGAACCATCCATAACTCGATTCACGTGGTACCCAAAGCAAAAAAATCATAGCCACTGCGTTGTTTGCGTTTAGCGATCGTAAACCATTAGCCGGAGGAGCAGGCACGGCAGTTCCCGTTACTGTCTTGATCAAGCCTGTGGACCCTGAATGGATCTAAGATCAAAGAGTTGGGTCGTGTCAAAGAACGTGATTGTTTTTCGCAGTTACTAAACCCGGACGTTTATGAGTATGCACGAAACGCACGTATGGTTTGGTTGGCCATCGTGGTTTCCAATGCCTCCCCCGCAGGACTGTACGTCGTTGATTGCGTCCCACCATCGGAACAAGTCATGCTGGTGACCGATTGCTACAGCGGCTACGAAGCACAACACGCCTCTGTCAAACAAAAATGTCTGGCTCATCTGGCTCGTACGGCACGCGATTGGCAAAAGTTAGTGGCCAAACATTCTTCTGATTTCAGATTCTTTGATCGCGTCATGCAGTGGGTCAAGACAGGCTGTCTCTATTCCCAGAAGCAAGCGGACTGGTCTGATTCTATGCGTCGCCAACATCGCCAATGACCGGAGCGGGAACTTTCATTGCTGCAGCGATTGAAACTCAAGCACGAAAAAGCCGTGACGCTGCAAGGTCGCATCATCAAGCACGTGGATTGCTGGTTGGTGTTCGTCAACGACACTCGTGTTGGGCCGACTAATAATCTCGCAGAGCGAAGCTTGAGGCCGCTGGTGATCATGCAGAAAATCTGTTTCGGCAATCGCAGCCGCGAGGGTGGCCAGCGGCTGGCGAAAATCATGTCGGTTAAAGACACCGCTCGTCGTCACGTTAACAATCCGCTGCACATTTTTTATCGGCTGTTCACTCAGCGTCCTGCAGAAGTCGACCAACCGAGTTGTAAGACGACTCGAACCAACGCGACAAGTCGTTCCACCAGAGATCGCATTGCCGTTCTGCGTTCGTTGCTGCGCGAGTCCCAACTGGCACTCCGTCGAAAAACGAAAATCGTAAATCAAAAGTTGAAAGTCGTGGTCGGAAAACTAAACTGTTATTTTTTCCTTGTTTTTCCAGGCTGTGACAAGTATAAACACGAGTCAGGTCTGATTGCATTCAGACCTGACTCGTCTTCTTCCCCCATCGCGGCCTCGGTTCCAATAAGTCACCCAATCCGGCGAGGCAGGCGACTTTGCACACTAAATTCTATTCGACCTTCCTCTGCTCTGCGAGATCACCGCGCGATGGCATCGATTGCATTTATCAACGGCACAGTGGTGCTTCCGGATCGCCTGATCGACAACGGCATGGTCTGCACCATCGACTCAAAGATCACCTATGCTGGCCAGTGCGCGGAGATTCCCGATGACGCAGAAATCATCGATGCGAACGGCGGAATGCTCTCGCCGGGTTTCATCGACCTGCACGTTCACGGCGGCGCAGGTGCCGACTTCATGGACGGAACTCCGGAAGCCGTAATCACCGCCTGCACCGCGCATCTGCGACACGGAACGACGACGATTTTCCCAACGACGACAA
>JBDNHU010000668.1:0-9169 GCA_041688615.1 Mariniblastus sp.
CTCTCCTACGGCAACGATCTCGACTATCATCGGTGTTACTCAATCGATCGAACCTACGTACAAGCATTTGTTCGTCAAGAGCAACTTGTCGGGTGAATTTGTTCAGGTCAACATTCGTTTGGTGCGGGAATTGAAAACTCTTGGCATTTGGGATGCTTCGATGCTGGAAGAGATCAAGTACTACGACGGTGCGTTGGGCGAAATCGCCCGCTTGCCGCAAGACATCAAGGAACGTTACGCAACGGCGTTCGAAATCGAACCCAAGTGGCTGATTGCTTGTGCATCACGACGGCAAAAGTGGATTGACATGGGTCAATCGTTGAACCTTTACGTGCAAACGCGAAGTGGACGCCAGCTAGATGAAATGTACAAGATGGCTTGGCAACAAGGTTTGAAGACGACCTACTACTTGCGTTCACTTGGTGCAACCCAAGTTGAAAAGTCCACCATTGACATTAATAAGTTTGGTATCCAACCACGGTGGATGAAGAACAAGAGCGAATCAGGGAACCTTGCAGCGGTCGACCGTCCAGCTGCAGAACAAACTTGCAGTATTGATAATCCTGACTGTGAATCTTGCCAATAGTTTTCGGTCCCAGTTTGTAACAATGGCTTGATGTGGATGTCTAGCATCCACATCAAACTTTCAACTGGAAACAGCGAACGGTAACTGGGCAATTGCGAAGGCGGCGAACGACAGTAAAAGTTAACCAGCGAAAGTTAGCGGCTGGAAGTTAACGGTCGGTGTCGCGGGAAGATGTTCCCAAGTGAAGACAAAAGTGTAGCAAGCGGGAGAAGGGTTCTTTAGCCCGCCCTTTTTTCAAAACCAATGTCTCGGCGGAAATTCAAACACTGGTGATGGAAGGGGAATGATCAAAGAGCGTTGTCTCCTGCTGCACTTTAAATTTTCCAAAAGCGATCGGAAAGCATTTTTGGATTGACCACCCGTTTGTGGTTTGACCAGGGGTGGATTGACCAGGGGTGGATTGACCAGGGGTGGATTGGCAATCGATTTCGGAAGCCAAACCGAAACCAAATTAAATATGCCGGACTTAAATAAGGCGGCAAACAAGATGCCGAGAATGTGGCACACAGGTCCTAAAAGTCACAGGTCCTAAAAGTCACAGGTCCTAAAAGTCACTGGTCCTAAAAGTAAAGTGTGCTGCCGGTGGCCGGCCGGGATCATTTACAAGGCAAAGTTGAAACGTCTTGCAGACGGAAATTGCTGACGACTGAAAGTCAAAGGCAACTTGTAGCCCGACGCGATCAAAATTTGCTTTGGAATCATTACACGGCTTGAAACATTGTAAAATCGACGACCCAACTGAATCCCAGCGGATATTTTTTTAAAACTTAATGGAGTACGCAAAATGGCAACCGTAAACGAAAATGAAGTAGAACAGGAAGTCTTGGCTGGAGCTGAATCTCGAGTTGCCGCCAACGAAAAACGATTGATCAATTGCCACCAGGTTGATGTCAATCAATTGATGCCATTGAAATATAATTGGGCTTGGGAACACTACGTCAATGGCTGTGCAAACCATTGGATGCCAACCGAAGTCCCAATGAACAAGGACATTGAAACCTGGCGTAGCGATAAGCTTTCGGACGATGAACGAGCAGTCATTATGAGAAACCTTGGTTTCTTTTCGACCGCCGAAAGCCTAGTTGGCAACAATTTAGTGTTGGCCATTTTCAAGCATGTTACGAACGCCGAATGCCGTCAGTATTTGCTACGCCAAGCGTTTGAAGAAGCTGTTCACACCCATACGTTCCTCTACATTGTGGAAACATTAGGGCTGAACGAAGGCGAAGTCTTTAATATGTACAATGAAGTCCCTGCGATCGCTCGCAAGGACAATTTCGAAATGAATCTAACCAAAGAAGTGATGGATCCAAACTTCACGACTGATTCCTTCGAAGGCATGCAGACTTTCCTGAAGAATTTGATCGGCTACTATCTGATCATGGAAGGCATTTTCTTCTACACCGGTTTCGTGATGATCTTGTCGTTTCACCGTCGCAACATCATGACTGGAATTGGTGAACAGTTCCAATACATCCTAAGAGACGAATCGATTCACTTGAATTTTGGTTTGGACTTGATCAACGGCATTAAGGCAGAAAATCGTGAAGTTTGGACCAAAGAATTCCAGGATATGATTTTGAACTTGGTTCAAGAAGCAGTTGAATTGGAAATCGCTTACGCTGTAGATTGCTTGCCAAACGGCGTAATGGGTTTGAATGCGGAACTGTTCCGCGACTATGTCCAATTCATTGCCGACCGTCGCCTCGAGCGAATTGGCTTCAGCAAAGTTTACGGCAGTGCGAATCCGTTCCCTTGGATGAGCGAAACGATGGACTTGGCCAAAGAAAAGAACTTCTTCGAGACCCGCGTTACCGAATATCAAACCGGCGGACAGTTAGATTGGGACTAATGTTTCCAACACCGCTGCTAACTGCGAATTCGCCGTAACCGTGAAAGCCTTGGGAAACCAAGCGTTTCTGGAAACGGAGAAACCTTGACGATGACTTTGTAGGCGTTGTGAAGTAAGAAAATTTGACTCGGAATCGATTCGCTCTTCATTTGAGCAAGTGGATTCCGAGTCTTTTTTTTAAGCATTTCACTTTTCAGACACTCGAATTCGCTGAACAAAATTGCCCAAAGTGCCAAACCTGCACGCAGTCGCAACGGGTGCTATCACTTCCCCTGTGCTATCACTTCTTTTGCGCGATCACTTCTTTTGTGCTACCTCTTGGAATTTAGAAAATCCGCATTGAACCGTTGATCGGTAAAGTTTACAAAAGTCCGTGTAAGTTTTACTGGTGGTCGTTCCATTGATTTGGTCTTTGGAAACTCGACAAAAAGAAAACAAAACAGTATTCACCCGAAAAGCAAAGATGTTTGCTGAAGAAACGGGACATCCTATTTCCTAAATAGTTTAGGGAACAAGATTCCTGGCACATCAATTGCAAATGGGTTCGTACAGTCACCGAGGTCTCAAGGAGGGATCCGAGGGGCTGACCAATAATAATCGATCAAGGAGGATCCTAGTGGTGAGAATTTTAACAATCGCGTTGGCCGCTGTCTTTTCATTTGCCCTGATTCAATCGGCCCCGATTGCATCGGCTGTTGCTCAGAACGGCCAAACCCCGGCGCAAGCACAAAACGGCGGTATCGTTGCCGTACTAGATCTAGCCAAGGTTTTCGAATTGCATCCAGGTCACATTGCCAAAATGGCCCAGATTCAGAAGCGCGCCGAAGCGATGAAAATCGATTTCCAACAGCAACAGATCACGTTGCAAGAGAAAGCAAAACAAGCAACGACCCAATACAAAGGTGAACAATTAAACGGTATCGAAGTCACTCTACGCCAAGAGGAAGTGACACTTCAAACCAAAGCTCGCCAGGCTCAAACTGAATTGATGAAAAGCGAAGCTGAAGCCTACTACCAAACCTACGAAGAGGTCATGGGGCACGTTAAATCACTTTGCACCCAGTACAATGTTTCCCTGGTTCTGCGATACGACAGCGAACCAATTGATCCATCCAAGCCTGAGACCGTTATTCGTGGTGTTCAGCGGTCGGTGGTTCATGCAACTCAAGACCTAACACCTTTGGTGGTCGGCAAGGTGGGCGGAGTAATGCCTCCAGCCAACACAACCGCCGCCGCGGGTGCGGGTGCGGGTGCTGGAGTTCGTCAGTAGTCCTTCGACTGCTGAACGAAAATGCCTGAGTGTCAAAGCGTATTGCCCAAACCGATTGGCAAGAACAATCGTTGAGAAAGTAAGACAGCCACTTCGATTTCCTATTCTCAAAACAATCGCTCGAAAGCACTCAGAACACTCTGATTTGATCTAAATCGGCACACCGCGAAATTAAAAAAAAATGCCGCAACCAATTCATTGGCTGCGGCATTTTTTTTGACCACCCTCGACATGAACGAACTTGATAAATCGATGGTCCGACCAAGCTTGGTGATTAGGCGATCAGGAACATGGCTTTGTTGAAGCGACGGTATGCACTGTTGCACACTCTGGGCAGACTATCATTTAGCCCACGGCAAATGTTCGATCAACATGCCAAGGATTGGGGACCGCCCACCAAACTAAACTCCCTGCGGACTGACCTTGATGGTCATCTCGACTTCTTCTTCGATCGTCTCCAAACCGAAAATCATGCCGAACTTCGTTCGATCAATCTTAAAGGTGCCTTCGATCGACAATCCACCATCAAGCGAAACCTTAGCGGGGAAAGAAATGTCTTGAGCCTCACCCAACATGGTCAACTTGCCCTTCACGGTCACGGTTCCATCGGCAGCGGTCTCAAACGAATCACTCTTGAAACTGGCGGCTGGAAACTGCTTCACATTGAAGAAGTCGGGACTACTCAAGTGGCCAACTAACTTGCCTGCGCCTGCTTCGTCCAACCCACTGGCCTCGGGTTCAATCTTGATCGAATCCGTTTGGATTTCAACAGCCAACGAAGTCAACTTCCCATCCGCCGAAGCAACGCTGCCTGTAAACGTTTCAAATGTGCCGTGCCGAGGCTTAGGGTCATCCCCCTTATGCAGCCCTACGAACTTGATCGAGGTATTTTCGGCCTTCAAAGCAAAATTTTCAGCAGCAGCCATTTCTTTTTCACCGCCCACTTCGCCCGTGCCCGCCTCTTTCGTTGCCGCCTCTTTCGTTGCCGCCTCTTTCGTTGCCGTGGCACCATCGGCCTTAGGTGTGGGCGGATATGCATCCGTCGATTCGGACTCAACACCGATACAACCCGCCATCATCAAACACGCAAACAACATTAAACCACTTAACTTACGCATGGATCTTCCTCAACATTTATTAACAACAACCTGAACCAACCTAGCCGAAGCATCGGCAACACCTGCACAGGAAACCAGTCCACGGTTGGGCTGACTTCACCCTGGATTATAGGCAATAAGGCACAACCAACAAAAGTAGGACGGCGACCAATTATCCCCCTTGAATTTCTCAGCTTCCAACATGCCTTCAGCTGCTTTCCGCGAATTCACTGACTTTCGTCGTGTACGCTGCAAACGCAAGCTGATGCGGATACAATCATTGGTGACCACGAAAGTCGCCACCCCATAAGCATATTCGCAAGTATTGGACGGCTGCCAATCGCTATCGGTCGCAGGGCTTCACTGCTAACAAGTTCGCGTTTTCGACAACTTTGCGTTTTCGAATGCGGGCACTTTTGACGACGGCATTCCCAAGGCCCGACCTTGGATGACACTCAATTAGTTGCGTTGCGGCGAGTCACCTTTGGAACTGATTTGTTGGAACCACTTGGTTTATCAGAAACGTAGAAATTCGCGTCGCGAAAAATAACGGAGATCTCAATGCTGAACAAACATATACCGTTTATGACAGGCTTACTTTTGATGTCGGCAGTCGCTGGGGCAAATCCAAGCCTTGCTGCCGTTGCCACACCCCCGATGGCCTATCAAGATTCAATCACTCGTGAAGATTCATCAACACCAGGCGATGCCAAGAGCGACGCCGTTAGCAAGAGACAGGAGAATAACCCAGCGATGGAAATGCTAAAACAATGGAAGGGACCCTACGGTGGCGTTCCTCCTTGGCATTTGGTTCAAACCGATCAATTTGTGGCGGCCTTTGATCTAGCGATCGAACAGTCGTTAAACGAGATTGAAACAATCGCAGCCAATCCGGACGCGCCGACCTTTGACAATACAATCGTGGTGATGGAGAAAGCTGGCCAAACGCTGACTCGATTGATCAATATGTTCTTTGTTCATTCGTCGAATCTGCTGACCGGTCCGATGCCTGACATTGAAAAACAAGTCGTCCCAAAGTTGACCAAACAAGAAGACGCGGTCATTCAAAATAGTAAATTATTCGCTCGAATCGCCGCGGTCTATCAAGGGCCCGAATACCAGACCTTGGAACACGACCAGCAACGGCTAACCGAAAGTTATTTCAAACGCTTTGTGCGACAAGGTGCCAAGCTAGATGACCAGCAAAAGCAAACTCTGTCGAAGATCAACACGCAGTTAGCGAACCTTTTCACTCAGTTTTCGCAAAACGTTTTAGCGGACGAAGAAGGCTATGTAACTTGGATCAATGATCCGGATGATTTGGCGGGCCTGCCCGCAAGTTTGGTTGCGGCGATGGCCAACGCGGCAAAAGATCGCGCCGATTTTGCCAAAGCTGACGGGATTGTACCCGGCAAATGGGCAGTCACCAACACTCGATCGTCCATGGATCCATTCTTGACTTACGCTGACAATCGTGGTCTGCGGCAGACGGTTTGGAACAAGTATTACAACCGAGGTGACAACGGTGGCGATCGCGATAACAATGCCATTATCGCGTCGATATTGAAGCTACGAGCGACGCGGGCAAAAATGCTGGGCTATCCAACTCATGCGCATTGGCGATTGGAACCGCAAATGGCTAAGAAGCCCGAAGCCGCCATGGATCTAATGCTGAAGGTTTGGCCCAAAGCCGTGGCCCGGGTCCGCGAAGAAGTTGCCGACATGCAGGCTATCGCCGACCAAGCGAATGCGAACATCACGATCAAGCCATGGGATTATCGCTACTATGCAGAGAAGGTTCGCAAGGCAAAATATGACTTGGATTTTAACCAAGTTAAACCTTACTTGCAGCTGGAAAAACTTCGTGAAGGAATGTTCTGGGCGGCTACTCAGTTGTACGGCTTCCAATTCAAACAAGTGACCGACCTTCCTGTTTTCCATCCCGACGTACGAGTCTGGGAGGTGATGGATCAAGAAGGCCAGCACGTGGGCCTGTGGTACTTTGACCCTTACGCTCGTTCGGGTAAACGTTCGGGTGCTTGGATGACTGAATATCGGGCGCAACAGAACATCGATCGCCCGATCACGACGATCGTTTCCAACAATTCCAACTTTATCAAAGGTGAAGAAGGCCAACCGGTTCTGATCTCTTGGGATGATGCCGACACTCTGTTTCACGAATTCGGCCATGCGTTGCACGGACTAAATTCTAAGGTTCGCTATCCATCCCAGTCGGGAACATCGGTCGCAAGAGATTATGTTGAATTCCCTTCACAAATTAATGAACACTGGCTCCCCACCGCCGAAGTCCTGAATCAGTTTGCGGTTCACTATCAAACCGGCGAGCCCTTACCCCAGGACCTACTGGATAAAATCGAGAAGGCCGCCACCTTCAATCAAGGTTTCGACACCGTTGAATATCTAGCCAGTGCTCTGATCGACATGAAGTTGCACTTGGCAGGCGATCAAGATATCGATCCTGACACTTTTGAGAAGCAAACCTTAGCAGAACTTGGGATGCCCAAAGAAATCGTGATGCGACACCGTACCCCACAATTTTCGCACATTTTTGCCGATGATGGATACAGTGCTGGTTACTACAGTTATCTTTGGTCGGATGCGTTGACCGCCGACGCCGCCGAGGTCTTTGAAGAAGCCGGTTCGTATTACGATCCCAAAGTTGCCAAGAGCCTACACGACAACATTATGTCCGTCGGCGACACGATCGATCCGGCAGAAGGCTTCCGTCGATTTCGTGGGCGAGACGTCGACACCTCAGCTTTGTTGCGAAAACGAGGCTTCCCGGTTGACCAACCTTGACGCCAATCGTTTTGCATACCAAGTCATGGTTGCGGTGGACCGAAGCATCATCTTGTAATGATCGCAAGCGTTCACTGCCACCATTTTTTGTTGCGCCCAACACCCGCTTCTACGCCAAACTAAGTCGCGTTGAGCGGCTGAAAAATGGACCCTCTGCAGTACCAAATCCAATCGCCAGAAATAGCCAGAAGGTCAATTACCGATCGCCAACGCAGGCTTCAATTCATCTGCCGCAACTAGAATTTTTTCAAGCGATTGCTCATCCGTCATGCCCCGCAAATCAACTGCGACTTGGGGAACATCCGGCCGAGGGAATTCGCGTTGATAAACCTTATCGTAATAGACCAACGCGATGGCGATCGCTGGCTTTAGGTCACCTTGCCTGATATTCTCTACCGCGGCATTCGCATGTTGCCCGCCCAAACGGCGTTCAATTCGCTGGGTTGCTTCAATCAAACCCGCCAATTCACAGTCGCCGTATTCTTTGGACAAAATGTCCAACCGTTCTTCTAGCGTGCGCTGGATCAAAACTACTGGCGAAGTCTTCATCTGCGAAAACAAAGCGGCGGGAACGTGCCGCAGGCCCACATGACTACTTTCGGATTCAATCCAAATCGCCTGGTCGCCACTGAATTCATCCCAGGCCAAAGCTAATTGATTTTCGAACTGTTCCTGAGTCGGTTGCGGCGGCAGGCCCAAGGAACCGTAACTGCTGCCCCGGTGATTCGCAAACCCCTCCAAATCCAAAACCGCTTGCGACCGTTGACCCAACGCATGCAACAGACTTGTCTTCCCGGTGCCGGTCAATCCACCAAGAGTGATAATTGGCTTGGCAATGCAAAACGTGTCACCACACCATTTGCGAAACGACTTGTAGCCACCAATCAAACGGTTCACTTTCATTCCAGCGGTTTCCAACAGCCAACATAGACTGCCACTCCGCATCCCGCCACGCCAACAATAGACTCGAACCTGGCCGTTAGGCGCCAAACGTTTGGCCTGGCGTACCAAGTTGACCATCCGTGGGCCAACCATTTCCAGTCCTAATTCGACCGCCGCTTCCTGGCCCTGTTGTTTGTAACAGATGCCGATCTCTTTTCGCTGATCGTCAGAAAACAACGGCAAATTGATCGATCCTGGGATATGCCCCACCTGAAATTCACAGGGGCTACGAGTGTCCAACAGCACACCGTCTGACTTCAAGAATTCTTCAGCTGAAAGTTCTGCGGGCATTTAGTCTCTAACAAAATTTGAGTTGAATTGACACCAACTGAAAATCAAAACACGGATCGCCATTCAAGCGGCCTCTGTTGCCACACAAGTTCGCAACACAACCAAGAGAACCGATGCCGCCACTCGCTTGCGTTTCGTGCTTACCGCTAGTTTTGAGCAACGGTTTCGCTGCATTTTTGCGAAACACAAGGAACTCGATCCGCCTCTAGGTGCCAGCGTAACACCCGTTCGCTTAACCGCAGCAGTCACTGAAAGTCAACTTGCGAAAAGCCACCTAAGAAACGGAAAATCAACGGCAAACATTCCTGCCA
>JBDNHU010000104.1:0-2030 GCA_041688615.1 Mariniblastus sp.
ATCGACCCGCCTGCTCTTAGTTCGTGTTGCGGTTCGTGTTGCGGTTCGTGTTGCGGTTCGTGTTGCGGTTCGTGTTGCGGTTCGAGTTTTGTTGCAATGCTTGTCGGCCTTGGATCTGCTGAATTACGGCTACTGGGGCAGGCTGTTGGGGCTGGGTGCGGACTGATTGGGTGTCGGCTGATTGAGTGCGGGTAGGTATTTCAGTGATTGCCGCCGTGGGGGTAAGTTTCTATTGGTTCGTTCTTTTGGTAGGATGGTGGGGTTGGATCGCTATTAGCAATCTTGTTGCCGATGCCTGTTACTAATTGGGAATCTACCGTTGAGATCATTGCAACTACTTATTTACGGCTGTGTGCAGTTATTGGTTATGTTGACGGTAGCCCCAGGAGTCGCCGCCGAAGAACGACCGGTGCCCAAGGGTGTGATCTTTGTATTGATCGATGATATTGGCTACGGTGATATTGACGTGCTGCACCCCAGCAGCTTGGAAACGCCAAACATTGATACGCTTTATCGTCAAAGTGTACGCCTGACTGACTTTCATGTTGGCACCACGTGTTCGCCTTCACGGGCGTCGTTATTGACCGGGCGTTCGGTCAATTCCGGCGGCGTCTGGCATACGATTGCCGGGCGGGAAATTCTTCGACAGAACGAACAAACGTTGGCGGAAGTCTTTCAGGCCAATGGCTGGAACACCGGGATCTTCGGCAAATGGCATCTGGGTGAAGGCTATCCATTTTCTCCTCGCTTTCGCGGCTTCGGCACCGCGGTGATCCATGGGGGCGGTGGAGTGGGTCAAGGCTCGGATTACTGGAAAAATGACTACTATAGCGGTGTCGATTTTCAAGGAAACCCGAACTCACCCGACGTCTACTTGGCGAACGGGAAACCTTTCAAAGCGGACCAGTTTTGCACCGACCTATGGTTCGATCAGGCAAAACAATTTATCAAGCGTAGCGTCGATCAGGGGAAACCATTCTTTTGTTACTTGCCAACGAATGCGGCGCATGGCCCATTCAATGCTCCCTACGGCTTCAAGAAGGGCTTTGATGGCTTGATTGAAAATGTTGACCATAACATGGGACAATTGGATCAATTCTTAAGTGCTCAAGGGATCAAGGACGACGTTCTCTTGATCTTTTGCAGCGACAATGGAACCGCGGGTGACCGTCTTGGCGGTTTACGTCAGCAAAAAGGCAGTCACTATGATGGCGGCCACAATGTCCCATGTTTTTGGAGATGGAAGGCCGCTGGTCTGGCGGGTTCACCTGACGCTGCGGCCGATATTTCGGGGCTGACTTCGTCGATGGACTTGTTTCCCACCTTGCTGGACCTATTTGATTTGGAACGGCCCTCGGGCGGTCAACCGTTGCATGGGATTAGTTTGAAGCCGATGCTGTTGGATCCAAACTATGTTCCCGTCCAGCGGACCGTGGTGGTGGACACTCAGAGGGATGCAGACTTTCAAAAATGGAAGCTCGCCTGTGTGATGCGCGATGAAGTGATCAACGGCAAGATTGTTCACAAATGGCGTTTAATTCGCAGGGCTGAGCAGGCCGAGTCCGAACTTTATGACTTCCTGGTCGATCGGGGTACCGGCAACAATCTGCTAGAAGATGAAGCCCAAGAAGGCAGCCAGTCACTGGTGGCATCACTTTCGGACAGTTATGAAGCGTGGTGGAAAGACGTATCGCCAGGTTGGCAGATTTTTCCACCGTTCGTTTTGAATGATCAAATGGAATCGGAATTGGCATTGTTTGCCCATAGTTGGATTGGGGAAACCTCTTCGCCGTGGCATCAGGGCCTGGTGTCCAGAGCGGCGGCCGGGACGGGAACCCATGCGATTCGCTTTGATCAAAGTGGGCGTTACCAATTCGAACTGCGTCGCTGGCCGCGCGAGGATGGGGGGCTGATCGCTGGCACCAATTCGACAGGCGGGGGCACCGCGTTGCCGGTAGTGAAGGCGAAGATAACATTGGCCGGCGTGGGTGAAATCGACAAGTCGGTGGCCAAAGAAGATGCGGCAGTCA
>JBDNHU010000669.1:0-3443 GCA_041688615.1 Mariniblastus sp.
AGACGATGATAGCACTTCGAAAAACTTTTGAGCCGCGATGGATCGCGGTTTTCAATGCTGCGCGGTGGTCGGCGCTCGGCCGCCGAAATCATCAAAAAACCCGATGACAACGCCATTCGTACTTGACACCTTTTAACGTTCATGCTTGGCAAAAGCGTTCGACTTTCGGTCGGTGACATCACCCTGACTCCCAAAGACTTCGAAATCGAGATTGAACACTTCATTCAACTCCCGATGCCAATTGTTCACCAAACCAGCGGGAACAACCATCAACGCACGCTTTAGTTCGCCCCTGCTGGCAAGTTCTCGCAGGATCAAAGCCGACTCAATGGTCTTCCCCAAACCGACTTCATCAGCGATCAAATAGCGTCTTGGCGAAGCGGTAGCGATTCGGTGCGTCAGCACGACTTGATGCGGTAGCAGGTCGATCTTGGCTGATGTGAGTGCCGCCGCACTTTCGATCAGCGGTAAAGCGTGAGCTTGATACGCCAACCAAGCACGGCGGTTTCGACGTTCACCAGAATCAACATTGCGAACGATCTGCTCAGACCGACTCAGGATCGGAGTGACTGAAACAACGGGAACCTGACGCTCTCCGCCGCCGAAGAACGCACGCACAAACCCATTGGTAGCAGCAACGACGACCACGCCCTCGCCAAATTCGGCATGGCGGATTCGTTGTCCCGGTTCTAGTGTCGTCAATTTGTCGTTCGTTTGACTACGTGTCAATTTCCGGGTGTCCAGTTGCAATTAGGGTTTGAAGAATCTCTGCAACGCCACTCATGAAAAACTGAAAACTGAGTGAATAATTCAATCCACCTGCGATGGTCAGGTGCTTGCCGATTTCGCGAGAGCCGCCCACTTTTTGATACTTTCCCTTTGTGATTAAATCCAACTCGCGTGAGGGGCTGCCGAGCGAGTCCGGTGTTCGAAACATTACTTTCTTCTGGAGTTTCGATAAAGAACTCGTCCCCAATGCGTTGTCAACTGCACGTAAATCCCCCAAATACCAGCTCTCGAGTTCGCGACAAGCAATTCGGACCAAGGTCGATTGCTTTCCTGCGTCAGAACAGGACTTCACGATTTTTTTCTTGACGATTCGGCAGTCCGCAGAATCTTGATCTCGCAATACGACGAATGCGGAGTTGGGAAGCTGCCAAAATCGCAAGCGACGTTCAAGCTTGCGGTCTAGATCCCGCTTGCCTTCGAACACGATAAATCGCACGTCGACTTTTTCAATCGAAGGAAATGCTCGAAACAGAAACGTTTCCAGAAAAGCCTTGGCGGAAAGCTCTTCAAGGCAGAAAACGAGCGTGGGTCGGAGCTGCTCAACCATGGGGTTCAGCTCCCGCAAAGAGTCCTTCTTTCCACAAAGCACCGAGCAGATCGCCATCGTTGGCATAGGCGGCGATCTGCGGGTCGTCTTGTGCTCTTCTTATGTTCGTGTAGCCAGCGTCTTTGACCAACCAAAAGACTTCGTCCAGGCGTGCAGCATTCAAGAAATCCGGTGAGTGGGTTGAGATAAATACTTGGCCGCCACGGTTCGAATAGTCACGAAACTCTTCTGCTAACTCAGCCAATAGCGTCGGATAGAGTTGATTTTCAGGTTCTTCAATGCACAGCAATGGATGCGGACGAGGATCATGCAGCAACACTAAATAGGCCAACATCTTGATCGTACCGTCGGAAACATGTCGGGCCAGAAAAGGATCTTGGAAGCTTCCGTCCTGAAATCGTAGCAGGACCCGTCCTTCTTCTGTGGTTTTTGCTTCAACGTGCGCCAATCCGGGAATCCGCGTAGCCAACTTCGTCAAGATGACATCAAACACATCGCGATGCTTTCGAAACAAAAATTGAATGACCAGCGCCAGGTTGTCACCGTCGGTTGAAAGGTGTTCGGCGTGGGCGAACTCTGGCTCTGGCCGGGCTCGACTGATGTGAAAATCGGACACATGCCAATTTTCAATGAGTTCTCCAAGTGCCACCACTGCGGGAAATCGTTCAAACTGAGCCAACCCTTTGATCGCGAGTATGTCTTGGCTTTTTAGCGTCTGTTCTTCTCGTTGCAGGTCTTGCTCATCTTGCACTTCGTCGACTTCATTAGTAACTGCCATGCCCGATCCGCGTGAAAAGTTGAGAAAGTGCCAAGGCTGCCCTTTGCTTCCCCTGCGGTACTTCAAAACCTCCTTCGTCACGACTGGCATGTCGTTTTCCTCAGCCACGTGCAGCTCGTAGGAGATTCGGGGCGAGTCGTCCGTCAGCCGAAACTTCAGCTCAATTTCTATGTCACCTTGGCAGTCTCGACTTCGAACTTCGGCAAATCCACGGCTACCGCCGAGCCTTGTTAAGGCGGTGTGAACATTATCTCGCATCGCATCACGAAGAAAACCGAACACTTGAAACAGGGTCGACTTTCCCGTCCCGTTTGCCCCGACGACGATCGCCAAACGCGGGATGTCCTTCATCTCGACGTGGCGAAATGCTCGAAAGTTTTTGAGTCTCAGATATTCTAATTTCATTTTGGTTCTTATGTTTTACGCACATCTGGGGAATTGATTCGGTGAAATCAATAATGTTAAACCGCTGCATAAGCGAGGAATTTCCCGCAATCACGCGAGATCCCTTTCTTACGCATTCGGGTTACGAAATCGGGTTACGAAATCGGGAAGCTGTTTCTCGACAATTCCTTCCAAGCACTAAGAAATTCTCGGGTGATATAAGCCGATCCGATTGCCGTTACCATTCTGAATCTCTTTCAAATCCTGCTGTGCTCCATTGAAGAGACAATGGCTTAATCGAATTTGATGCTTTCGATGTTCACCGCTACAGTGCCATGACCATCTGTCTTCGCTAACGTGGTGCTTCAATCGGGAGTGCTCTACGATCCAGTAGACAAGTGCTGCTTGGCCGCCACCGTCAGCCACTTCTCTCTGGAACGAAACGTTGATTGGATAAATATGTTTCTCGATCCACGCCGTCGCTTCTTCAGGCGGCAGGGCATCCAGACACGCTTCCAGCCCAGCGACAACGAGAGCGGTGTCCTTCACCAGGTGCAGCTCGTCCTCGGGCCAACCGGCTTCATGAAGCTGGCGGAATCGTCGCAGGCTGATGACCTGATGCGGCTGGCAGAGCTTGTTTAACTCGTCAGCATCCCACAGCAAGGAAATGCCACGTCGAGTCCAAAGGTCGTCATTGATGAGTGGTGATTGCATGATTTCTCAGTTAGTTGGCATGGATGCGAGCTTTTACGAGTCGCATCAACAGCTCTGCTTGTTCAAATTGGTTCAATTCCTACAGAAGCTCACCGTCGATGCGACCGTGACGCGAAGAAAAGGGGTCAGGGTGCGCCGGGATAAAACCGGTTTTGGATAGAGAATGAAAGTTTCTTACGAAGAACGAGTAGCCACCGACTTCGGCCTCCGGCGGAGGTGCGACTGCGATAA
>JBDNHU010000670.1:0-4307 GCA_041688615.1 Mariniblastus sp.
GGTACCGATTGAAACTCTCGTTCTAGCGGCCAAAATCGTAGCCTGGGGCGTCGAATTCTTCGCGTAGTCGGTAGTACTCGGTTTCCAATTGGCTCTTTAACGACGCATGCTCAGTTTGATCATACAGGTTCATCAATTCGTTGGGGTCAGTTTCCAAGTCGAACATTTGCCACTGATCCAAGTCCGGTAAGTAGAACAGTTTGTGTCGGTCGGTTCGAACGCCGAAGTGCCGCGGGACCGCGTGTTCGCCCAGTTCGTAATACGCGTAATAAAGCGATTTGCGAACCTTGGCTTCGCTGTCCTGGAAGATGGGCATTAAGGACTTACCTTGAATCTCAGCGGGGACTGGCAACTGGGCCATTTCCATAAATGTGGGAGCGTAGTCAATGTTTTGGATCAAAGCCTGAGGCCGTGCGCCTGGTTGAATCTTCCCCGGCCAGCGGATGGTGAACGGCATCTTGAACGATTCTTCAAACATCCAGCGCTTGTCAAACCAACCGTGTTCGCCCAGATAAAAGCCCTGATCCGACGAATAGATTACCACAGTATTAGCGGTCAAATCATTTTCATCCAAATACTGTAGCAACCGTCCCACACTGTCATCGACCGCTTTGACGGTTTCCAAATAGTTTTGAATGTATCGCTGATATTTCCAGCGTACCAACGCCTTGGCGTCAAATTTGCCAGCTTGATAGTCTTGGATAAACCGCCTATTCTTGGGCCCAAAATAGGCATCCCATTTCGCCTTTTGATCCGGGGTCATGCGATTGTATTCGGGCGTGCCATATTCGCGAAACGATGGCAATTCCACATCGCCACTTTCATCTTTTCGAACCTTCAAATCGTAAGCCCAAGTCAAGTGCCGATCGATCTCCATTTCGTTGGTTGCCAAAACTTGAGATCGATTCGCATAGTCGTCAAATAAAGTGGCGGGTTCGGGAATCGTCACATCGTCCAACGATCCTAAGTGCCGCAGAGCCGGCGCGAAGGTTCGGTGCGGCGCTTTGTGTTGGCACATCAGTAGGAACGGCTTACTCTTGTCCCGTTGCTCCAGCCAGTCTAACGCTTTGTCCGTGGTCAAGTCGGTGGCGTAACCTGGGAAACGCTGGGTCGAACCGTCCATCTGGATAAAGTCCGGATTGTAGTAGCTGCCTTGACCGGGCAAAATTTCCCAGTGATCAAAGCCGACCGGATTCGAATTCAGGTGCCACTTCCCAATAACCGCCGTTTGATACCCAGATTTTTGCAACGCTTTGGCAAACGTCCATTGCGACTGGTCAAACCCCTTTCGAGTGTTCTTCAAGAAGCCGTTTTTATGGCTATGCTTGCCAGTCAAAATACAAGCTCGTGACGGCCCGCAAATGGAATTAGCACAGAACGAATTTTGGAACAAAGCACCTTCTCTGGAGATGCGGTCAATGTTCGGCGTCGGCGCAACGCCAGCCAGCGGGCCTTCGTAAGCCGAAATCGCATTGACCGCATGATCGTCGGAAAAAATAAACAAAAGATTGGGCCGTTCTTGAGCAAACACCGGGTGGGTCGCCAAATGCACAGTACCCCAACTCAGAATGGAAACCCACACCAATAATATCGTTCGGTTCATCTCGAAATTTCCAATCCGTACCACAAAAGCACTCATGCTAAAAACCATCCAACGCCTATCAAGGACTTACACCGAAACTACACGTTCCCGCATCAATAACAACTCGCATCAATGACAACCCGCATCAATGAAAACCCACAACAATGAAAACCCACAACAAGGTGAATACCGTCTTCTGAGTTCAGGCCGTTTGCCACTTTCAAGCTGAGGGATTGCCGGCAAATCAGTTTCCCTGCTTTTTGAATAAGGGAAGCTGGTCGAGGCAAATTCCTGGGCAAACTGAAAAGGCGGCGAGACCTAGTATAGTGAATCTGGGCCAATGATGCGTCCGGGCTTTCGGTTCATGTCGTGCGCGGGTAGGGGTTTGGGCATGTCGGTGTTTAGGCAGGTCGGTGTTTAGGCAGGTGTTGTCCGATTAGATTTTGGAAGAACGCTGCGGGTTTCAGCGCATGGTTGGCGGTTCACAGTGGGCCGCGATTGGACATGCCTCGAACCATTCATTACCATGCCAATTACCGTGCCACTCGCTTGCCCAACGTGCTTAGATTTCATGCTGGTATTTCAGGCTTAGATTTCGTCAGCGTGTCATGAAACACGACTAAATCAGAAGCCGAGCAACCCGACGGTGTCGCAAAACCCAGGGCTGGCGTCCATTGGTCACTCTTGATTTCGAAAGGTTCGTGCGGGACAAGTCCCAATCCCGCCACGCCTAATCGCAACCCCAAACCGTCCTTTGCCATCAACCGCCGATTTGAACACTGATTCCATCGCGAAAGGGATCGGTCAGATCGCGAATCAAAGTTCCCTGGGCACACACGAACGCCTCGCCGGTCACGATGGGAATAATCGCATCGCCATCCAAGCGATAAGTCGCATCGAAGCGGCTTCCGATGATACTCTCTTGCACCCAAACTTGTCCAGGCTGCAACTTTCCGTCAGCCGCCAGACAGGCAACCTTGGCACTGGTCCCTGTCCCGCAAGGCGAACGATCGTACTGGCCGCCCGGACAATAGACGTAGTTACGACTATCTGCACCGGTGGGCGACGGACCAAAAAATTCAATATGATCAATCTCGCCACCATTGGCACCAGTGATCTGATGCTTTTCCAGCGCGGCGCGAATCCTGGCCGCCGCATCTCGCAATGGTTCCAGTTGATGGATCGCCAGTTCAACCGGCGACTGCTGCACCAAGAAGAACCAATTACCGCCCCAGGCAATGTCACCCACCACATCGCCAATGCCGTCCACCTGAACGGTAATTTGTCGGTGCGAACGGTAGCTGACCACATTCTCAATGGCGACACGGTTGGGCGTTTGCAATTCAATTTGCACCTTCCCCACCGAAGTTTCTAGCCAATGCTTACCCAGCCCAATCCGGCCCATTCGATGCAGCGTCACCGCCACACCAATCGCACCATGGCCGCACATTTTTAAATAGCCAGCGTTGTTAATAAAGACCACACCGGCCGCACAATCGGGATCTTGGGATTGGCACAAGACCGCGCCCACCATCGCATCCCAGCCCCTGGGTTCAAGCATGACGCTACGGCGGAACCAATCTTGCTTCCGCAACCGTTCCAATTGTTCGGCAACCGAACCAACACCCAAATCTGGCCCACCGCTTAAGATCACCCGAGTCGGCTCGCCGCCTGTGTGCGAATCGATGTAATGAATCAACGGTACGGATTCTGCGTCGGTCATTATTCTTTCCCTGCCCAATTGTCCCACCAAGTCCGGAACTGTTTCCACTGCTGCTCCAAGAACGCTTGCTGAGACGTACTTAGACGGTCGGTTGGGTTAAAGTGGTTCTCGTATTCGGGACCGCCTTCCAGAACCATCAAGTGCTTGTAGTACAGAACTAGGTCCGGACCTTCGTCGTAGGTGGATAATACTCTTAAAGCGTCATTCAATTCGGTCGCCCGCTGTCGGGCTTGGACATTACCGGTCGCGGCCAAATCGCACAGTTGCAACAATCGCAAGACCTGTTTGGGCAACGCATTGCCTACGCCGGTGATTGCGCCAGCGGCGCCGCAGCGAACCACGCCGTGAAATACCTGAGTGTCCACGCCGACCATCAACGATAATTCGGGGTGACCGGTGGTGATGTGCTCCGCCGCGTAAGTCAATGATTCTGACCCACCAAATTCCTTGAACCCGATCAAGTTCGAAAACTGACTGCGTAAATCAAAAAACAAGTCGGCCTTGGTTTCAAATCCGTAGTAAGGACTGTTGTAGATCACCGCAGGCAACCCGTCCGCCGCTTGTAAAATCCCGGCAAAGTGATGCCGTTGAGCCGCTGCCGATGTGCCGCGTGAAAGGACTCGAGGGATCACCATCAGACCCGCTGCACCCACCGACTTGGCGTGGGCCGCATGTTGGGCAGCCAGGCTTGGATTCTGAGCACCCGTGCCCACGATGACCGGGATCCCGGCCTGGGACAGCATCGCCACACCCTGCTGTCGTTGGGCGTCGGTCAACAAAGGCCAGTCACCCATCGAACCGCAATAGATGACCGCCGACATGCCGACGTCCATCAGTTCTTTGCCTTTGGCAACCAGTGCTTCAAAGTTTGGATTGCCATGCGGGTCGAACGGAGTCATCAGGGCTGGCATGCAGCCGCGAAAAATATTCATCTTCAGTGTCACCTTGACCTATCAGCGTGTAACTAAGAGATTCTCTGTAAATGCTTCGCCCGTCAGTGTA
>JBDNHU010000671.1:0-5626 GCA_041688615.1 Mariniblastus sp.
GTCCATGCACCAAGGCTTTGTCAATTTTGCAATGGTCGACGGATCGATCAAACCGGTATCGCGTGATGTGGATTGGCAAGTACATTTTCGCTCGGCGGGGATCGCTGACGCTGGGTCGGATATTTGGTACTAACGACTTTACAGTCTCCTGGGGAAATGAAAATGAATCTTGATCGATTTCTATATCTTTTGTTGACCTGTGTTATGATTGCATTCATCTATTTTGCAATCGTTTTTCAACCTGCCTCAGCGCCGTCGATGACGGAATCCAAAGATGTGAAGCGTGATGGGTTGGGCGGCTTGACCTGCCAGGAACCCGAGTTTGATTTTGGCCGAGTCGAAGTTCTTGCAGAAAATGTTCATTTGTTTAAGGTCGATAACCAAAGCCCCCATCAAGTAGAAATCATCAGCGTCAATTCGTCGTGCGGTTGTTTAGTGACCCGTTCCCAGCTTACGGGAAAGATCGTAGATCAAGGCGGCAAATTAGCAGTTCCGGTAATGTTGAACGCCAAGGATAAGTCAGGTCCCTTCCAGGGCAGGGTCGATGTCAAATTTCGCGTGACCGATGATGATCTGGATCCGAAGTTGGCCACCAAAGTAATGCAGTTCTTGGTCAAGGGCAATGTGGAGGCGGTCATTTCAAGCGACACGGAAATCATTGATTTTGGATTTATTGATAAACCACTTTCCAAGCGGGTTTTGATCACGCGACGGGGCGGCCAGCCTTTAAATCAGTTGGTGGTAGACACAACCCACCCCGCCGTTACCGCCAAAGTGCTAAGTTGCAATCACGACCGTTGCGAATTGGAAATTTCCGTTGGTGGTGCATCTGACGAGAATAATACCAGATTAAACGCTAGTCTTAACTTGCAACTACCCGACGTACGAGGTCGTGGGCGTTACTTGTTGATCCCAATCAAAGGCGAATTCTTGAATTCCAACATCACTTGTTTTCCATCCCGATTCGTTTTCAATTCCAATCGGTCCCAGCAGAAATTAGTCATTCAACCAGGCAACGGCAAAGACCAACAGATTGAACTTTCGGTTTCCGATTCTTTGAAGGGCATGTTGGAAATACAACCCCAAGAGAATTCAGATGACGGCAAGCTTTACTATTTAGTGAATTTAATCGCAAACGAATCGGCGGATTCAGAAGACAGCGTGTATACCAAAGGCCAAATAACCGTATCCAACAGTGAAAATAGCGTTCAGTTGCCCGTGATCCTGGTAGGAAAATGAGGCAAATTCGTTTAAAAAACTTTAGTTTATCGAGGTGGAAATTGAGGTGAAATATGAGATTTTTGTATCCGATTTTTGTTCTGTTTCTGCTGTCCCTTGGTGTCGTGTACACAAATGAGGTCATCGGCTTGGAAATCTGTTGGGAAGTGAATACGACCGCCACCAAGTCATGCACAAAGTTACCGGCAAATGAAAGTTGTACAACATTCCAACAGAGTGTCTGTGAGGCACTCACATTCCGAAGGGTTATGCCGGCCTGGCCAGATGGCTACGTTGAATCTGATGAAGGAAGAGTGACTACGGAATCGACGCCGTGTTATTTTGAAGCACCTTGTATTTGGCGAGAAGGTAATTGCGTTCCCCCTGATGTACCCGCTGCACACCCAGGGCTGAATAATGGTTGGCATTATGAACTTAAGACCGTTGTCGATCCTCCGGGACCAGGTGATCCAGGCTGTATTAATAACCCACCTCCGGCATTATAAACCTGCGAATTGTTTTAGATAAATTTGTAATCGACCAAGAACCAGCCGTGTTCTCTTACCTAGAAACGCGGCTCTTTATTAGCTTGTTAACATTGCGAGGCGTAGTGCGATGAGATTGATCTATGTGCGTTCCAATTTTACTCATTTGATGATAATCATCGCACTTGCCTACACATTTGTAAGTTCGCGGTTTACGAACGCTCAGACGGTTCGCGAGGTTTTAGAAGGCGTTTATGCAGCCAGGGAAAGTGAATTGACCAGCTACTATGCTGAATTCAATTACGAAGGACGTCTTCTGGGAAACCCGAAAGATTTTCGCGCTCGACGCGTATACCATGAGGGGGCCTTTAAGTCAATTTCCAAACGCGATGCAAACAAAGTATGGTATGCCGGATACAGAGACGGTGAAATCGTTTCTTCGTTTACAAGCAATGACGATCATGCGTTTCTTTACGGTGGACAACTTGGTTCAATACTGTATCAGGGAATTCCTGGACCAGACGAAGTCACGGGATTATATAGGTATGTTGATCCACGCGCACTGGGGCTTGGTCCAACTGTCCATTTGGTGTCAACGGAGTATGTCAGAATTGGATTAGGTTTACATCCAGAGGCCCCATTTTATGACCAGATTAAAGAGGACACGCTGGATGACGTGCCGGTCTGGATTCTAAACGGAAAGCTCCAAGAGGTATCCCACGAGTGCGTAATTGACAGGCGCAATTTTCGACTAATTAGCCGAACGGTCAAAGAGCAGGCCGGTGATATCAGTAATTATCAGCTGAGTTACTCGGATCGTTTTGCGACTCAAACAATTCCTTCGAAGGTCATTCTCCAGACAATCCTAGATGGGAACGTCATTTTTCAGGGGACTTGGGAAATGACGGAGTTCGACCCCAATCCTAAATTCACCGAAGATGATTTTGGAATGGCGTCCTTAGGCATGCCCGCCGGTACTGAGTTCTTCGACGAAGCTTCCAAGACCATTAAGACCTGGAGCGGAACGGCCGTTTTGTCGCCCAATTTGGCGACCAATCCGCGAGTAAGTCGTGATGTGATCGCAAAGAAAGCAGCAGAGGAAGCAGCAAAAGATAGCGCAAGCAAGGCTTATGTACTTTACGGCCTAGCAATTTTAGGCGTACTGTGCGCCGGACTAATCATCGCTCGTCAAATTGGACCGCGATCGGAAAAGAAAAAATAGTTCGCCGCACTATGACAGAATCCAACGTCGTTAAACATTAGATTCACCTGAAGTGCGAATTAATGGGTTCCTGTTTCGCGAAGTCGGCGATTCGAGCCGTTGGTATGGACCTGCCTTCAACCACCTTTTGGCGAACGATCGATTCGTTGTGTTATTCGATTGCGCCGGACATAACGAATGGAAAAACAAAAAAAGGCGGCCGTTCCATTGAAGAAACTGACCGCCTTGCCGGATTTGCTAGTGGACTACAACTTGTTTCACTTAACTGATGTTGGTCATTTGTGAATTGGGCTGAGTATTAAAGGTGTGCGGTCGCAAGGTCATGTGGTTATGGACCAAGTGTGGCATCCAGACGGCTCGTTTGGCGACGTCGACCAAGGCTTCTAAATCGATTGGTTTGCTGACGTTGAACGACGATGTCGGGAATGCGATGTGCTTGGCTTCGCTGGGCTCGGTTAAGAAAACAACCGGAACGTCGACCAAGTGAGCGATCTTGCGGATGGCGTGAACCATGCTGACGCCGTAATCGGGTTCGATCCAGGAATCGATTACCACTAGGTCAAGATTCAATGTTTGTGCCGCTCGCAAGGCGGCGGTTCGAGTCCTGGCACCATGAACTTCTAGGTTTTCGTGATGCAGTGTAGCCGAAAGGCCCATCAAGGTTAGGGCGTCGGGATCAATAACAAGGACAACAGGGCGAGGTGATAGGGTCATCGTAATACGTACTCCGGGCATCGAGGTTCCAACGATTCTTGTGGCAACCATTTCGATAGGGTGTGACTGTTGCGAGAACAGCGAGTGAAGAGATGAGTATTCAGCTCCGTCTGCCGAGGGACCATCCGATGATAACGCTAGGTATCGTCCAACCGTTTTGATTTTCTTCTCAAAATTTCGCTAGCATGCACAACCGCTATCGGTCCTGCATTCGCTTGGACTGCTAATACTGGCATTTTCTGACTTTCGGTTAAATCGGCATTTTGGTAAGTCCTATTTCGGACGCCATATTTCGGACGCCAGGTGCCTTCACATTCGGGGCGACTGGGCTTGCCCAACAATCGCGAACTTGGTGCCCTGGAAGTGCAGATTGTGCGACTGGTAAAAAACCATCGCATGGCCAGAGGTCGATCTCATGGAGAGGGATCGATCGCTACGCAAAACGCTTTTCGCAGAGTTAACGCGGGCACAATTATTGGAAAATGACTTTGGAACGGAATCCTTTGATGTCACTTTTACGTCGTTTGTCTGAATGGCAATCTTCCAGCGTTCGGTACTGCATGGCCAGCGCGTCGATTCTTTTGGGAATGGCTTACAACTTGGGTTGCGGTAGTTCTACCGACTCGCAAAAACCCACAGACCCACAGACCAACCAGCAGGGTTCGTCGTCCGAAACTTCGGTCACTCGCTTGGTTGACGGATCTACCCAAACCGCCCAGAATCCTGTTTCCGGTGCCGGTCCTAATAGCCAAATGACGCAAGTCGGAAATGCAAACGGTGTTAATGCAAACGGCGGAGCGATGTTAGGTTCCACAAAGACAGGCGTAGCCGAGAATCGTAATTTGCCCACGGCCCAGGAGTCCACCGAAAGTTGGTTGAACCGTCAGGTTAGCAAAGCGGTTGCGTTTCGACAGGCCAAGAACTATTCCCAAGAGAATAAGGTTTGGTCGGAAATGGTGCAGCGGCTAGAAAAGGCTGTCGGAGCTGGCTATTGGGTCACTGCGGGCGCCAGAATAAGTCAGGACCTTACCGGTCAATTGGCGTCGTTCGATCGTGAAAAGCTAAGATCATGGGATTCCTTTCAGGCGCTTGAATCGCGGTTGATTAACTTCAAGGACGAAACCAGCAATGGGATCAAAACCAACCAGTTGAATCCTACGCAGCGTATTGCAGCGGTGGACGCGATGATTTCAATCGTCAATCAGCAAGAAGCCTTGGTTCGAGAACTGTTTGGCGAAAATTCGCACTTGATGTCCAATTTGGCGTACACCAAAGCCGAATTTCTGACAGCTAAGGGCGATCACATCAACGGCTTGATCCAGGCCGAACGATCTTTGAACATTCGCATGGTTGCAATTAAAGTGTTGCACCCCGATACGCTGGCGTCCTACAAGTTAATGGCTCAAATCGCTCAAAAGGCCGGCAAACAGTCTTTGGCGGCAGATTGTTATGTTAAAGCCGCCCGGCAGGCCGAACAGGTCTGGGGCAGCGATCACCTTAGCTTTGCAGTGCATGCCAATGACGCAGGTGTCTATTTTTATTCCTTTGGGAATTCGCAAACAGGCGTCGGGCAGGCTGATTTTTCGAAAGCCAACTATTGGCTAGGACGAGCGCTACAGGTTCGCAAAACGGTCTTAGGAAATGATCAACTGTTGACCGCGTTGAGCCACCGAAACATGGCCATGGCGAAAATGGCTGAGGCGACGTCAAAGCCGGAAGCATTTCAACTGCTTGATCTGGCTGCTGCTGATAGTTCAATGGATCAAGCCTTGCAGGTGATTCGCAGAAAAAGCAAAGACGATCCGACCATGTGGGTTCAAGTGATGACCGAAGCCGCCACCATCAAAATGTTGCGGCAACAATTCGGGGAGGCCGAAACTTTACTGTTGGAAGCGTTGGACAGCAAAATTGCCAAGTCAAACCCGGCGGCGATGCCGATCAGTGTGCCGAATTTGCAAGTTCGCGCGGCGGTAGCGTGCATCAAACA
>JBDNHU010000105.1:0-4618 GCA_041688615.1 Mariniblastus sp.
GGATCCAAGCAGGTTCCAGCTTGTGGATTACTGGTCTTTCCACGAATACTGGTGGCGTTGCATCGAAGGAGTGGTGGAACCTTGCAGGACTTGGCTGCGAAGGTTTTCGGCTCGGTCGACCAGATCTTGGTCATTGACTTGGTCGAGAGGTTCCATTTGAAAGTCGAACGCCCTGGTGTCGCGTATTTCTCGGAAGGCAAAATTTTCGGTAATCAAACTAAACGGTGGGTACAAATACCAAGGCCCGTTCACCGGTTGTTTGACTCGAATCGGTTTGTATCCATCTTTTTCCAGCATGATTTCCCTGGTCCCATTGTATTGGAACGGGACACTGACGGGCGTGTAGCCAACGGGTTGTTGGTCGATTGTGACCGCGGCCCCCTCTGGGAAGCTGGAAATCTGCATCCGACGCTGCACGCAACCGACACTGCATACCCACAAAACTACGATGGTAGGAATCAAATAATTTTTGCGGTTTAATTTCCAAAGCATGCTGGTCGACTCGAAAACGAAAGCGATAATTCGAGGGATAGAATTTGGCCTCGCCGCGGAGTGTATCGAAATACGGAAATGTCGGCTACGCTAAAAATTTTGGCTTAAGTTAGCAAGTCTGACTTGGTGGCAGCCTTTGTCAAACTTGTGTTTTCACTGCGTTGGGTGTTGGAACTGCTGAAAAGGTGTGCCCTTGAGGGCTGAGTCGGTAGTATTGGAATGCGGAGCAAGTTAAGCTAGCACATCTTTGCGAGGTTTAATTATCGAAACAATTGGAAACCCTTGAACCTTTCCGAATGGGGCTGCGGTATATGTCCGAATGGTACTTTACAAAGCATTAGTTTTAATTCGCACCCGAAGATTCGATGGTACCGATGGTGGCCATTAAAAAGCTTAGTTTCCCGCAAAATTGGCTTGCGGTAGCATCGGCGCTTGCGAACGTGTTTACGATTAACGTATCCGTACTTAAAGACTGGCAATAATGGACGACGAGGCTGTGAACTGGGATGACTATCTGCAAATCGCTTCCCGAAGCGATGTGGGGATGCGTCGCAGTAACAACCAAGACAACCTCAGTATTTCCGTAGCCAGTTCGTTAGAACAATGGCGAAAGCATGGTCATTTCTTTGTCGTTGCCGATGGTATGGGTGCGCACGCAGCCGGCGAATTGGCCAGCAAGTTAGCGGCGGATAATCTTTCGCATTTGTTTGTCCGTAATTCATCCGAGCCGATCGATGTGGGGCTTCGCAAATCGATCGAGCAAACGAACCTGGAAATTCATCGCCGAGGTCAGGCGAATCCCGAATTCTATAACATGGGAACCACGTGTAGTTCACTTGCCTTTACAACCGCGGGCGCGGTGGTTGGCCATGTGGGCGACAGTCGAGTTTACCGGGTACGCGGGAACCGGTTGGAGCAGTTGACCTTTGACCACAGTTTGGTTTGGGAAATGCGAGCGTCCGGTCAAATGAAGGGGATGGCTGATGGTGGCGCAGCGATTCCCAAAAATGTGATTACTCGGTCGCTTGGACCTTATGCCGAGGTGAAGGTTGATATTGAAGGCCCGTTCCCGCTGGAACCAGGGGACACCTTTCTGCTTTGCAGTGATGGATTGACAGGCCCGGTACAAGATGACGAACTGGGGCCTTTGATTTCCGTCCTTCCTCCTGACGAAGCTGCGCAAACGTTAGTCAATTTGGCAAACCTCCGAGGTGGCCCAGACAATATCACTGTGGTTTTGGTGAAAGTGTTGGCAAAGCTTGGCAGCAAGCCAGGAGAGCTGATTCGACCGGATCAGAGTGAATCGAGTTCATTGATGCTGCCGATTTCGTGGGCAGTGTTCGGGATCTTAGCGATCTGTGCGGTTATTTTTGGGCTAATGTCAGCCAGTTGGATGGGTGCCGCCGTGCCAGGCATTGCAGCGGTGCTTGCCCTTGTAGTCGCGATTGTGGTAACGCTGCGGCAAATCAAACCCGATTTAGCCACGGCAAAGGGAGGCGCATTTGGGAAAGCCCCTTACATGCAAATGCCTTTGTCATTTAGCAAAGAATTAAGCAGCCGCCTGAGTCATTTGGTGGAGGAGTTGTTGGCGACCTCGAAACGAGAAAAGTGGACACTTCGCTGGGCGGAAATCGAAAGCAGTTTGAATCAGATCAAGGCACTGGAGCAACAGTCCCAATTGCCAGAAGTCATCGCCGGTTACGCTAGATTGCTGAACCGTATTATGTCGCAGGTTCGCCGGCAGCGTCAGGCGTAACCGAGAGAAAGAAGCACGTTCAATTGCCAAGATTTTCAATTGCCAAGATTTTCAGTGCCAGGATTTTCAGTGCTGGTGGCGTTCACTACTTAAGCAATGGGTTTGGGGCTTGAAGTAGTAGATTCTGGTCAATGGCCATTCACCTAAGTTGGGGTGGGTCCTTTAAAGTGCCTGAGTGGTCCGCGACTGATTTCTCAGATTGGAATTGTTTCATTGCCCAAGGGAAGCAAGAAGTCTTACCGTGATTGCATTTAAGAATCTTTGGAATGCGATAAAGCGCCTTTTAGGATTAACGTCCGGTCCCAAACCGCGTGGGCTTCGGTGTGGTAATTGCGGCGCTGATTTGACCTCGCAAGATTTCTGTCGCAGTTGTGGCGCAAGTGAGGAATCAGGCTGGGGCGATGGTTACGTTGGCGAAGAGGAAGAGCAGGATTTTGACTACGACGATTTCGTTCGGAGCGAATTCGGCGATGGAAAATCTAGGCATGCTGGCGTCGCATCTTCAACTTGGGGAGCCATGTTGCTGATCATCTTAGCTTGCGGAATGCTGTTGGCTCAATTTGGCGGCTTGCTGTTCTGATCCTTCGCGTTGCTTAACTTATCCAATGGTAAACGTTGGAAATTCATTCGTCGCTGCGGATTCAGTCAGGCGCTTATCCTGAACGTGTCCGAAGGTTGTGGATTGGATTGCCTGCACGAATCTTGCCAAGATCTCGACTGGTGCTTCAGCCACCAGATGAACTTCGCCGTTGGGCATGTTTCGCACCCACCCCACAACCGAATGCCGAATGGCTTGTTCTAGACAGGTTTGGCGAAAACCAACCCCTTGGACTTGGCCCCGAAAGACAATTTGCTGGCGGGTATGTTTTTTTGAATTCAGGTGGTTGGCGTCTGTCATTGTCGGCTACTTTCACATCGCAGTGTTAAAATCGGCACCTAGAAACCGTGCGTTCTTAAACGGGGCCAGTTGCGTCGTCTTAAGGTTGGGTAAACTTTTGCTTCATTTTTTATATCGCCTGGCACTGACCGGGCGGAGTCCGTTAGGCGTTACTTGGAATGCTTAGTCAAATTCAAGGGACGCTTGAATAATTCTTGAGTGACGATGGGGGCAAGTTGCTGCACATACAGGCGTTGGGCGGCAATTGAAAAGTTCCGTCACATCGGTCGTGAGTCGTGATTGATTTTGAACTTCGCGGCGTGGATTTTTTGCGATGTTGGCATGAAAAACGGCTGGAACTTGAAAATTCCAGCCGTTCAGTTGGCGCTGTCATTGTGCTGGATGTTAGTAATTATCTTCGCCCGTCAAGTTCTGTTCTGCCTGGTCGGCTTGCCAAGCAATTGCGGAGACGATTTTCGTGATTTCAAGACTGTCCAGAGTGTCCGCCAATTGGTTGGATTGGACGACAACCATGTCACCCGAATCCGTTTTGTCGACAGCGAATGCGCCGTGCACCATTTGCGAATTAAATTGCAATAGAAGTGCTGTATTTTCGGGCAGCAACGGCCCACAGACCGATACGAACTTGATCAAGTTCTGTCCGGTCTGATCTTTTTCACCGAAGCGGATTTGAACTTTCTGTTTTCGCAACGATCCAACATCCAAGGTCACTACCCAGCGTTCGGGTGACGATTCTTCCATATTCCATTGTGACTTGGTGGCGACGTTGCGAATCAAAGCTTCTGCCGTTGGAGCGGAAGCCGGCTTCAGCGAATCAAAATTCAAGGCCACTCCTGCAGCGACTCCACCAGCTTGTGCGGCGGGGTTGGCACCGGCAGGCTTGCCACCCGCTTGTGGCTGACCGGGAACGCCTTGGTTGAAGGCTTGATTGATCATGCCTGGCAGCATCATGCCAAAGCCAGCACCCAACCCCATTCCCATCACCCCGCTGTCGCCACCGCCAGGGTTGGTAGCCATTTCTCGCATGCTGTTTGCGGCTTGGTACATGGTGTACGACCGCAAATCACCAATGGCACCGATGCTGCTTCGAGTGTCGATCGCTTTCTGAACTTCTTCGGGAACATTGATTGAATTGATAAAGAAGTCGACAAGTTCCAAACCAAATTTCGCAAATTCTTCAGCGACCTTAGCGCGAGTGCCGGTTGAAATTTCATCGTACATCATCTGCAAGTCAAGGACGCCCATATTGGACGATGCGATCAAGTCTTGCATTCGAGAAACCACAAGATCCTTCAGGTAGCTGGTCGCTTGCACCGTAGAGTAAGTGCCCTGGGTTCCAACCAAGCGATTGATCAATAGCGTTGAATCGGTAACGCGATATGAAAATTTGCCGAAGCTGCGGACTCGGACCATTCCAAAGTCTTTGTCGCGAATAATGATCGGCTGGCGGGTTCCCCATTTTTGATCAATAA
>JBDNHU010000672.1:0-4061 GCA_041688615.1 Mariniblastus sp.
CAGGCGTGTTCTCTGCGTTTGAGGTGTTGTTTGTTCTTAAGAAGTTGTGTCGATTCATGCCTTGGGACCAGCTGACCAATTCAAATTCTAAGCTGCCCGCTTTGTGGAAGCCGACGTTTACCAATTTTTCATTGGGTACGGTATTGCATTGTAAACAGCTGCGAGCAACCAAGAAAATGTTCGCTGGGTTTCTCATTTCTGTAGCGATCGAAGCGGCGCGACGTTGTTCTTTGTGCTCAGGCGATTCCAGATTCTTTAATACGGTGGGTCCACCATAGTCATTGTGCAAATTGATCCAATCATTGGATGCACCATGGCAAGATTCGCAGGATACGCCGGCGATAATCTTTGGTTGCCCACCCGTGGCTTGACTGGTGTAGTGACAGTCTAGGCAAACATCGCCTCGTTTGATCGACTGCAATCCCATTTTGCTTGCAATGGCATTGGCCTCGGGTCTGCGGTGCAGCTGTTCAAACGTCTTGGAGTGTGGCGTCTGCAACCAGACACGGACTTCGTTTTCATGGCATTTGGCACAACGCATGGGTCCGCCGACCTTGGTTGGGTCACATTGGGGAGGCTGGGCACGTGTAACCTGGGCAAGGCAAAAAAAGATAACCGTAGCCGTTAGCATCCGCGTTAGGAAAAGACGGAGCGAATTTAGGTTCTGTGATTGCATGTGAAACTCTCTTGACCGAGTTGTTGGCAACGAATTCGCTGCAGGGTTCTGCGTCGGACTTAAACATCCAGTTCGACATTGCCATCTGGTTGTGCGACACAGGGAAGGCAGGTTCCAGGTTCGATGTCGCTAGGCGGTTTGGCAATATATTTGACTTTCCCCGACAGTAATCCAACTTGGCAGGTCCCGCAATTTCCACTGCGGCAGCCCGAATCCAGGGCCACTTCTGCGGCTTCCGCGGCTTCCAGAATGTTCTCGTACCCGTCGTGCCAAGCGACCTCTGTTTCGGATTTAGCAAATTTGATTTTGGCGACGGTACCCGTTCCTTCGGTTACTACTTTCTTGATTTCTGACTTCTTGATAGATGCCGGGCCAAACGCTTCGAAGTGAATTTGATTTTCAGACACACCCCAAACAAGAAGGTCCTTGTAAAGGGATTCCATGAAAGGTCCTGGACCACACATGTAAAAATCAAACTGGTTGTTAGGCAGCGCTCGCTTGAGAATCTCCACCGACACTCGACCGTCCACATGGCAGTCTTTTCGGCTAATGTCTTCGGGCGTCGGCGATGAATAACAATTCACCACATTGAAGTGGTTGTGACTATCGGCAAGCGTTTTTAGTCGTTTCTTGAAAAGGTGGTCGTTGCCGTTTTGCACGCCGTATAGCAGTAAAATTTCGCGTTTGCGGTTAGTTGCCAAAACGGTCTCAATCATGCTAAGCATCGGAGTGATGCCCACGCCACCGGCTAGTAAAACAACGGGGCTTTCACGATCAAGGTCCAGGTAGAAGTCTCCGTTAGGTGCTTTGATGTCCACGGTCATGTTCTCTTGCAATCCATCATGGATGAAATTGCTGATCCGTCCCGGTGGTAAATCTGCTTGGTCGCGTGGCGCAGGAATTGCCTTGACCGTGATGCGGTAATAGTCGGGGTTAGGGCCAGCACTTAAAGAGTAACAACGTACAAGGGGTTTGGCCTGATTCGGCAATTGGAACTGGATCGTCAAGTGTTGCCCCGGACGGAAGGTCGGGATCGCAAGACCATCTTGAGGGACTAAGTAAACAGAAGTTGTGTTGCGAGTTTCAGATACAATTTGCTTCACAACAAAACGTCGGAAGCCTGTCCAGGCTGTGTTGGGATTTACGGGCTTGGGCTCCACGGTAGCCCTGGCTTGGACCTCTTTTTGCAACATTTCACGATGAAGTTCCAATACCTTGGCTTCGGTCAGACCTTGCTGAAGCCCTGAAGCGACCCAAAACGTTAATTGCGCAATGGCTAACGCAATGAGAAGAACTCCAGCAATCGTGATCAATATTTCCATGTGAGCAAACCGTAGCGATGCAGAATCTGGAATTCATGAATGAATCAACGTGCTAGCAATACAACAGGCTGGCAACTGGTACCTTTGAGAAGACTATCGGCAAACCCCATCGCTATTTTTACTTCTAAACCCGTTGCTAAAAAGTTCTGACATAACGCATGTAGCACCTGTACTGATTAGAAGGTTTAGGTGATTAGCAATCATCATTGCGTTCAATTTACTGTAGGCGTTATCGGAGCAAGTCGCCTAATCCTAGTCTAGATTTTCTGCCCCCGGATTATGGAGACCCTAAGATGATTGAAATGACCTTTTTGAATCAGAAGCAACACTGTCAGGTAACCTTACTGCCGGGCAGGTACTTGCTTGGTTCGAATCCGTCCGAGGTCCCCGATCGTGAGTTTTGGCCTGAGGACTTGCGAAAAATCGTCATTGAAGATGCCTGGGTGGCCTGTGAGCAAATGTTGCTGACTTTGAATGAAGCGGGTAACGTTGAGATTCAAAATATGGGACGTCCGGTATTGTTACCAAGCGGCCGCCGCATCAAGTCAGAAGTGCCTGAGACCTTCGCGGTCCCCAGTCATTTTTCCATCGGAAAGACCCGGTTTTCTTTGCAACCGTCTGAGGTCAAATGGGTCCATGACGACACATTGACCACGATCACTCGGCGTTTGGCTGATCGAAACGTGTTTTTAACATCAAAAGAATCAACGGAACTTGAAACACAATTTCTCAAGTCGCCACCTGCGGCGGACACACTGATTCATTGGTTTGATTCACTGAACCAATTGCAGCGTTCAACTGTGGGGAGTCGTGAATTTTTCGAAAATGCAGTGCAATGCGTGTTGGATCCAGGCGGGTTAGATTTGGGATTGATCTTAACTCGAGGCGAAGATACCTGGGAAATTGCAGCCAGTCATGTCCCCTTTCCAGAAGCAGGTTTTTCGTTTCGGCGGGATTTAGTCAAGCAAGTCATCAACCAGAAGCGACTTTGGTTTCACCTCGGCTGTGAGGAATTCTGTAGTGAAAACGAATTTAGTCATCATTGGGTGGTGGCCGCTCCCGTGCTGGATCAAGTTGGCGACGTGGTTGCAGTGCTTTACGGTGCCCGCTTCGAAAACCCTTACAACAATCGGCACGGCATTCGCCCGCTAGAAGCGCACTACATTCGGATGGTCGCAGATACGGTTTCCTCTGCGATGACTCGAGTTCAAGCCGAAGTCGAAGTGGCTCGATCACAAGTGTTGTTGGAACAGTCTTTCTCGCCAGTGGTTGTCGAAGCTCTTCAGCGTGATCCGGATTTGTTGCAGAGTAAAGAGTGTGAAGTTACTGTGCTGTTCGCTGATCTGAGACAGTTTTCCAAGATTTCAGAATCGGTTGGAGCTTTAACGACACATCATTTGCTACATGACCTCTTGGAGAAATTGACAGAGATTGTGGAAAAACATTCGGGCGTAGTGATTGATTACTACGGTGATGGTTTAGCGGCTTTTTGGAATGCGCCCATTTCTTTAGATGATCATGCTTGGCATGCATGCCATGCTGCTTTGGAATTGCAGCGTCAGATGGAAGAAATCAATGCCACTTGGCAACCGCAGTTAGGCAGACCGTTGCAAATCGGTATTGGTATTCACACGGGAATGGCTCAGGTTGGAAATTCCGGTTGCCAGCGCAAGGTAAAGTATGGGCCGCGAGGTCATGCAGTGAATTTAGCCAGCCGATTAGAATCCGCCACAAAACATTTTCAAGTGCCGATCTTACTTTCTGGCGAGACGGCAAGTGCCATAAAAGATCGCATGATGACCATGCGTATTTGCAAAACCATGGTGCCTGGAATTCGCCAATCTATCGATATCTATCAGTTGGTTGCTGGTGACATTTCAATAAGCAAACTAAAGTTTATCGAACGATATCATGACGCACTGTCCAGCTTTGAAGGCGGCCGACACGCGGAGTGTTTACAGCAACTATGTGGACTGCTTCAAGAGGATGATGTTGAATTCCGAGTTGACTACCTGCTGGGCCAACTAGAGCTGGCGGGAAATCGCGAAGGATGGTGCATTCCA
>JBDNHU010000673.1:0-2055 GCA_041688615.1 Mariniblastus sp.
AAACGCAAACCACGCGATTGACGGGCATGCCAGATTAGCCACTCCAATGCCAGCCACTGGTGTGTCGCGCTCCAATAAAGTAACAAACTGTCCATCAGCGCCTACTCTTTATTTCAAGTGAAAGCGACAAACTTAGCACTCGGCAGAAAAGCCAAACTCTCGCATAACCGCTGGGCGAATGATTCACACACGGTATCTATTGCAAGCTAAAAACTGTGAACCCATTGCCGGCAAAGCTAACCAAAACGACCGCGATAAACAAGCGAATGCCTGTGGAAACCATTCAAAATCCGACCGACGGCGCTAGCACCGTCAATCGCCAACAAAATCGCTACCTCATTTCGCGGCCCGAGCGAAGAGCAAACGCGAAAATCTTAAACCGATCCGATCGAGAAACGTCCTGAGGCATTCGGGGACATCAACCCGTTCACCGCCCACCCGCTTCCAACTTCTTGCCCGCGTCGACCTTACTTGCCTATGTCGACCTTCTTACCGGTGATGACCAAACTGCGTTTTGGGATCGAATAGATGAACGCAACCACGCAAGAGGCGGTCATCCTAGCGTCCGATCCATAGCCTGCGTTGTCTCGATTAGGCTGGTAGTAGAAACTTCCGTCATGACACTGTGCCATTGTGAACCACCAACGGTTAGCATCCATCAATTTTCGAAAACTGGCTTGATCAATATTGGCGGCCAATGCCGTAAACCCCATCCCCATCATCGGCGAACCATGAGTGTCAGGAAAGCTTTCCGGGTGCAAGCCGATCACTTTTGCATGCGAAAAGGCTTGCTGTCGATAAACCGCTTCGGGGTAGGGGCTTAAGATATTAGCAACACCTGCCGCTCCCGTTCGACCCATGTCTGCCCAACCATTGGGGTCACCAACGCTGTCTCCATACCAAAGATACCCATTGGGCCCGGTCCCTTTTCTTAAAAATTCGTAGGCGGCATCATGCTTCTGGCGATCGATTTCAATGCCGCATCGTTGCAGCAATGCATACGCCAACGCACCCTGACCGGTCAGCATTGCAATCGGACCGTAGCCTTCAAAACCTGGATTATGGCCCCAGCCGCCATACGAATCCTTCGGACCTTTGGGATAGGAACCTGGATGCGACTGTTTGGCTTTGGGATTGATCTGAGCCATGTTCACATATTGACTCGATGCCAAGTGGTCATGAACCTCTTGCAGTTCGGGCAACACCCATTCTTCGCCCGTCGCCAAGTAATATTCGCTAAGCACAATGGCCGCCGACATGTAAGTCCAGTTGATCAGATCCATCACTCGCCCGTCCTTGGCTTGGGTCTCGCCAGCCAAATAGCGGACGCAGCGTTCCACTGCGGGCAGGTATTCTTGCTGACCACTGGCCAACAATGCCAACGGAGCAAACGTGTTGTGAACCGGATCACCAAAGGAACCGTTTTTGCGTTGATTCTTGACCAAGAAATCCAACTGCATCTTTAGAATCAGATCCGACTTTGGACAATCAGCCGGGAACGTCGACGAATAGCTGCCATACTTTCTGCCAACCAACAACGTCACTTCTAAGGTGTTATCATCGCGTTGCAAAGTCAGCAGAAATTCCCCTTCCTGTTTCGCACTTTGACTTGCCTCCAACGCTTCAGCCATTTCGGAGATAGGCCCGGCGGCGCCAAAAACGTCCATACCGTAACCGTTTCGATGCGGATTGATAAATCTTTGATCGCCTGCCCCCACAATCTTATCACCGACCTTTACCAACTTACTGGCAGGCGAGTTTGGGAACACGTACTTCACCAATAAAGCCTTGGGGTCATCCTCAACCAATTGGGCTCGGATCCCCGTAACCCCCAAGTTGTAATACCAACCGGGCACTTGAGCATCCGGTCCCGCATTCGCTCGCTGCGCCCAAGGACTATCATTGCCACGATAATCGACCTGCGCTTTCAAATGATTCACGGCCCCCCAAACAAACCAGCACCCTGTAAACAACGCAACGCCAATCGCAATCGGATTTCGAACACTCATGATTAAACCTAAAACTGAAAAACAAAGCCAAGAAGTCTGCCGCCAC
>JBDNHU010000674.1:0-11511 GCA_041688615.1 Mariniblastus sp.
ACGGTGGAAGAGTTGGGAGGCCTACTGACTCAAGATGCGGAGTTTCAGTCGCTTCGTTCGGAGTTGGCGACGTTGCTCGAAGACGATGTGGCAGAAGACGACACAACTCGCAATGCGTTGATCCGTGCGATCCGAACGCACGTCAGCGACATGTGGCGACTTCACCGACGAATTCTTCGAAGTCGTCGCAACGAGCAAACCTCTGTGTACTTGCCCGGTCGTGGTGGTGCGAAACGAATTCTGTACGACTGCGAAAACGAACATGGTTTAGCTGAAGCAGTCGAAGCGTGGCGACTGTGTATTTCGGCAGCGTGCTTCTCGTCATCAGAAAGCGAGAAGGGAACAGCCAATTCGCTCGCTCGCACGGTCGAAGAGTTCGCAGCGACTGAGCCAAGTTTGCTGGTTGATTGGGCCAATGACCGTCTGCGTGGTGGATTCGATATTGGCACACATTCGTTTCCGATCCGAGATGGCGAACTTGATCTCCTGAAACAAATAGTCCGTGCTGCCAAGGAATGCGATCACGGCACGAAATTACAAAAACTGCTTGCCCTTGTGGGCACTTCTGAAGACGCCAGTTCTTACGTTGTGTTCACCGACGCAAAGTCGACCGCCGATCACGTTTTCGAATTTCTCGACCTGCGGCTAACAAAAGGAAGAACTCTCAGACACTCGACCACTAACCAGCAGTGGCGACAATTCCGCAGCAGCCAACATGGCTACGTGTTGGTGTGCGATCGCAGTGCTGAAGAAGGACTGAATCTACAAAAACGTGGCACGGTCGCGATTCATTTCGATCTTCCCTTCTCGCCGAATCGCATCGAGCAACGCATGGGCCGACTCGACCGTTTTGGACAAGGAATGCCGGTGCAGACAGCCGTCTTGGTGAGCGAATCTTCGCCGATTCAAAAGCGATGGTTCGAATTGCTCGATAGTGCGCTCGGCGTATTCCATCGCTCGATCGCCACTCTGCAATATGTGATCGAGGATTCTTTACAACTAGTCTGGAACGAATTCCTTGACTCGGGTGCAGATGCGTTCGCCGAAGCGATTGAGAGACTCGGCGGAGAGGAAGGAACGGTTGCGAACGAATTAAAACGAATTCGAGCCCAAGACGATATCGACTCGTATGACACCGACCAACTCACCCAGTCGATGGCCGACGAATTAGAAAATAGTGACCGCCAATTGTCGCGAACCTCCCCCCAGATATTTTCTAACTGGGCCGTTGAAAGCCTCCGATTTCGCAGATCAGGCGAAGAGTCGCGAGTTGACGAAGTCTTCGCCTATCAGTTTTATAGGCGTATTGATTCCGGTCATCGTCCGCGCGGCCAAGACACACTAATGCCGCAGGATGAATTCGAGTCTCGCTTCCGGCGTTCGATTGATAACTTGCCGTGCGAACTTCCGACTCGATATGTTTCGGTTCCTCTCACATTCGATCGAGTGGTCGCTCAGGAACGATCGACGCGACTTTTAAGGGTTGGCGATCCGTTTGTCGACGCATTTGAGCAGTACGCTCGATGGGATGATCGTGGCGTATGTTTCGCATTCTGGCGACATTGCCCCGCGTACAAGCCGACCGAGGATCCAGATGTTTTCTTTCGCTTCGACTATGTATTGTCGCCGAATCCGAAACCGCTGCTTGAACTGTGTAATCGTACTGCGGGAGCGAATGTCAATTCGTTGCTCCGCCGCAGTCGAGCCATCATGGAGCCTCGCTTCACGACGGTTTGGCTTGACTCGAATCTCGATCGGGTCATGCCGAATGACGAACGGTTTGGTCCACTACTGAAGACTCCCTTCGGGAAGTCGGCGCTCCCTTGGGGTCGAGACTACAACTTGAATAGTGATCGTTGGAATTCGGCAGCCAAACTATACGATATGTCGTTGTGGCGAGATCTGTGTTTTGCAGCACGGCGAAAGTCAGAGTCGATCCTCAGAGAGCATTCCAAGCTACCTGAACTGACAGCTGATTGCGTTCGGAGAGCAAAGGAACTTGCCCAACGAGTCGATCAGCAGTACCAATCACGGTTGCGCATGGCGACGGGCCAAACTACCGATTACCTTCAAAACGAGCTCAACTTTGAAACTTCATTCTTGTCAGCTCAGATTGAATCGTTCTTAGAACCTGAACTGCGAGCAGATTCTGTTGGTGCGGTGTTCTTATCGTGTCGGAGTCCGTTCGCGGAGCAAAATCAAGGTCGCGGACGGAGGGATGACGATTGAGCGACTTTGACCGACTTCAGCAAGCACTTTGTTTTCTGCCTGACACAAATCGACTAACACTGCGGTTTGGTGATCGCAGTTGTGAGCAATTGCGTCGAGCTATTGTCTCACTGAACGAAAGTCCGTCAGCGGTTGGTTCAGGTGATCTAGCCGGGCTTGCACGTCATGCGATGCGTCGAGCGGCGCTCACAACTGGCGATATGGAATTTGTTTGGACTGTTCCAAAGTCTGCCCCGTGGCCCTCAAAGGAACTTTGGAACGAGTCGCAGATTGAGGTGATTGCTGATGACCAACAGTCGTTTCGACTGAGACCCAACAAGGCATGGTCGGCAGACTGGCTTGCGAACAGTCAGGATTTCGATCCATTTGAAGCAGCGTTTCGAGAGACACCTCGTCGGGTCGGTTGGCCGTCCTGCCCCCACTTGCCGCTCGACACAGCGCTGCAATACGGATTGCAATTGCCGTTCACGGGATACGAAGGACCGGGTCAACGTTTGGCCGTTCGATCAGCTTTCTTTCTCCGTCCCGGCGGTACACTTGTCGTAAATCTTCCAACCGGCACCGGCAAGAGTCTAGTTGCTTGGGCACCTGCGTTGCTGTCGGAACAGAATGCGCTAACAGTGATGATCACGCCAACCATTGCCTTGGCAATCGACCAAGAAAGGCAGTTGCACGAACAGTATCCAAACGCTCCCGGCGGATTGCCAAGGGAGGTCGCTTGGCATAGTGGTCTTAGTGAGGATGCTCGCAAGGTCATCCGTGGGCGACTGCGGAATGGCAGCCAACGTGTACTGATTACATCGCCGGAGAGTTTCGTCGGACCCCTCAGTCGTGTGCTTTACGAGACTGCGGAAAAAGGACTTCTGAAATACTTCGTGGTCGATGAAGCTCACTTGGTCGCCCAGTGGGGAAATGACTTTCGCCCAGAATTCCAAGCGATGAGCGGCATGCGTCGCGACCTGTTGAGGCAATGTCCAGCGGGCCGGGGATTTCGAACTCTGCTATTGTCCGCGACATTGACGCAAGAAAGCTTTGATGTCCTCGAAACGCTGTTTTCCGACGGAGGTTTTGATTCGGTGAATGCGGTTTCTCTGCGCCCGGAACCGGAATACTGGATATCTGGGTCAAAGTTTAAGCCTCAACGCGATCAAAAAGTCACCGAACTATTGCGATTAGTGCCGCGTCCGTTTTTGCTTTACGTGACGACGCAGCGGGACGCGGATAAATGGCACGGTCGCGTGAAGCAACTGGGCATCAAGCGAACGGGTTGCGTTCATGGGAGCACGCCAAACGACGAACGGGAGCGAGTGATCGGTCGCTGGCGTGCCGGCGAGATTGATTGTGTTGTTGCAACATCAGCGTTTGGTCTAGGAATGGACAAGAGTGATATACGAGCAGTGATTCATGCGTGCATCCCCGAGTCACTTGATCGTTACTACCAAGAGGTTGGCCGTTCCGGACGCGATGGTAATGCGTCGGTGTCTTTCTTACTGCCTTGCACCGAAGCAGATACCTCCACCGCGAAGTCCATCAGTAGCGAGCGGATAATTTCACTCGACAAAGGATTCAAGCGATGGTCCGACTTAATCAATTCAAACGAAGCAGTGTGTCACAAAGGAGTTTGGCAAGTCGACCTCAACACGCGGCCCAAGCACATTCAGCAAGACAGCGACGCGAACGTCGCGTGGAATCTCAGAACGCTCGTTCTGCTGAATCGTGCGGGCGTACTTCGCTTGGAGTCGTCGCGCCCACCAGAGATCGAGCAAGCAGAAGGCGAGTCGGATTTGGCATTCGAGAAGCGTCGCAAGTTGGCCATGGAAAAATTTTTCACTACCGCTTATCTGACGATTCGTGAATCAGGCCATCTCGATGAAGAGGTGTGGAATTCAAAAGTAAAGGATGAACGAATCCGAATGTTTGCGACTAGCAATCAGGCGTTCGATCGCATGGAACGCTTGCTGCGAGGAAATATGGAAATAGGACGATTGTTGCAAGAAACATATTCGATCAATACGGCCAATGGCGGAGCATCGCCCGAGCATCTTTGTGCTGGTTGCCCCTCGTGCCGATCCAACCCTTCAAGCGATAGCCAACGATTCAGCCACCCCGAACCGGATCGAGTGACCTGTATCGCCTATTCAGACATCGACGCTCTTCGAAGCATTTTCAAGACAAACGCAGAAGTTGTTTACGTCCGCTTCGACAGTTCGCTAAGTCCGCGAGAACGAGTCAAACGTGGACTTTGGTTTGTGCAACGATTGGCGGGCAAAGGTGTCGCAGAGTTCGCGGTCCCCGCCGACTGGAAAGAGAAGCGTGAATGGAAGACAATTCACGGTTTATCTGCCTTTGGATTCGTGGTCAGCGGCGTGTTGCACAATTACGATCCCCTTGGCAACGATCTCCCGCTTCCACGAGCAACGTTTTTGTTGGACGAAGCGGAGCCTATAATTCCGCAAGCATTAACCAACATGAACCGACCTTTCCATATCATTTTTGCACCGGAGGATTCGATCGAATCAGAGTCAAACCGCCGCTTCTTCGATCTCCATCCGCACATTCGCGATTACGACTTCATCCGGAGGCTTGGAGAGTAATGAGCATACTAAATCGCCCAAGTGACGGATTGGTCAGCGTACTTGTATCAATTGTGCGCACCAGCATCGCTATCGGCACGGTTTCGAGAGATAAGCTACTGGATATTGCCAGCCCAACATCACTCATTGATGGCCAGAACGATCAAGACATGGCAAAGAAGACGCTTAATCGCTGGCTTGAACTGGGACTGTTCGTCGAGACTGATAAGGGCGAATTGCGACTTGCAGACGAATGCCGTTCGCAGATAAAAAAGGCAGACGCCGCCACTGCGTCAATTGCTAACGTCGCACGCCAGATCGTGTTTGCTGCAGACAACAACCAAAACTTTTGGAGTGATACCGAGAACAAATCAGCAGACTTCACTCGCGCTGCAGCATGGATGCTGGCTCAAGACGTCCATTCCTTCATGCCCACATCGCACTCGGTCGTCGAACCACTGTGCAATGATCAAGCATTGTCCGCTGACGTTATTCTGCTGCAAAACGATACTCGCTGGGCTGGATATATGTCGTGGGCGACCTTCCTTGGATTGGGGCGATCGGATACCGGCAAAGCGTCTGGCGGATTCATCACGGATGTGACTCCGGTTGTTCGATTCCATTTGCATGATGTGTTGCCTAAACGCGGAGAGATCGCGATTGACGATTTCGTAGGTGGTTTGGCTTCCGCGATTCCCGTTTTGGATGGGGGCAGTTATCGAACGGAGGTTGAATCAAAGTTGAAGCCGGAGAAGTGGAAAAGGCCTAAGGACGGTGAGCTTTCAACATCTCTGTCGCGGGCACTCTTGCGACTCCGCGAATCAGGCGACCTTCGTTTCGAATCGCGGTCGGACGCTGGTGGACAGATGAAGCTCATCGGTCGCGATAGTCGCGTGGTCGAGTCGGTAACGCATGTGCGACGAGGAGACGTGAAATGAATCTACTAAAATTTTGGCCCACTGAAGCCGACTGCCTTGCCTGTATCAAACCGGAAGCTGAGAATCCGTCGGACGCGGTGTTCTTGGCGGTCCATCAAGAGATGCGATTGCTCCGCAAGAGCTTTAGCTCTGATTCCAGCGTCCCTGAGAAGAAGAGTCAGCGTCAGTTTCTAAACGACTTCCTCAAGGACGATCCCAGTGGACGCGTCATCGTTCCGATTTTGGGTGAGTCCGGTATCGGCAAGTCGCATCTGGTTCGCTGGTTAGACGTTCAGTTGCGCCAACGCGATGACACTGAGAAGCGTCACGTTATTCGAATCCCCAAAAGTTCTAGTCTCAAGTCTGTGCTTGGCCGGATTCTCGGTGGATTAGAAGGGCCGCGATACCAGCAAATTCGCAGTCAGCTTCAGTCCGCCCGCGAGCAGATGGACGATATCAGCGCGAAGTTACGTGTTCGCGCAGAACTGCTTTCGGCAATTCAACGCAACTACGAGGCAGCGTCGGCTAGGCAGGCCAAAGCAAAGGAATCCGGCGACAAACTTGGCCATACTGATACGCTGTGGCTCAAGCATGGTGATCCGAGGAAGCTTCCAGCATTGTTCGATGATCCAGCGACGCAGAAACTGTTTCTCGTTGGCACAAAAGAGCGTCCCGGTATTATTTCGGAACTTGCCAAGCACGTTACGAAGGACACATCCGAAGCAGACGCCCCGCGACGGCAATTCGAGGCCGCAGACTTTGAGATTCCGAAGGCGTTGGAAAAGGAGATATCCGAGGCTGGGGTGATTGCCGCCAGCTATTTACGAAATCATCTGCTGAAGACTACAAGTTCCAAGTCACTCGACGACGCTGTCGACCTGTTAAACAGCATTGTGGACGATGCGATCGCTCCATTGGCAACTCCGCAAGATACCTCTTTGGCAGAGTTGTTTTATGAGGTTCGCCGACAACTGCTGGCCGATGGTCGCGAGCTCGTTTTGTTGGTCGAGGACTTCGCTGTACTTGCCGGTGTTCAGAAAGCGCTGCTCGACGCCATCATTAGGGAAGGCGAAGTTGGGGGCAAACGCGAAGCATGTATGATCCGCACGGCACTTGCTGTAACCGACGGTTACTTTGGCAATCTGGAGACCGTCAAGACGCGAGCTGTGCACGGATGGTGGATTGAAAGCGGTGAAAACGACGAGGAATCCGATATCGAGAACCAAATCGGTGATTTCGTCGCCACGTATGTCAACGCAGCGCGAATGGGCACTGAACGACTCGAAGCCTTCTATGGAAAATCTTCGAACGCCGGAAAGAAGGCCCCAAACGCCGTCGAGGTTATCGGCGTCGAAGAGGATGAGTCTTCGCTCTTAGACGGTTTTGGAAAGTCGGCCAATGGTTACGCAATGTTCCCATTCAACCAAGCGGCGATTCGAACGATCGCTGACTGGAAACTACGACGGAACGGGCGACTACGCTTCAATCCTCGCAGTATTATCAGTGAAGTCATCCTCCCGGTCCTTAAAGACAATCGAACAGACTATGCGAGAAACGCCTTCCCGCCCGATACAGACGATTCTTTCCTTGGATATCCGATATTGCAGATTTCTCCAGACTTGAGGTCAGAAGTAAATAAGAAATTGAGCGATTCTGCATCTCGGACGCAGTACTACTACTTGCTTCATTTTTGGGGAGACCGTCCTGACGCGATAGAGAAAGCCTCAATCCCCAAAGTCGTTTTCAGGGCATTTGGTCTCGAACCGCTTGACGACGGCACGGCATTCGCAAAACCCACACATTTGAAGCCGATAGTTTCCCTTGGTGGTGCTTCAAGTAATGAAACTCCGGCAGTTGTCGCACCACTGTCCAGCAAGCCGGACGCAGACCAAGAACCTCCCCAAGTCAAGCAATTTCTGGAAAGGATTAATGCGTGGCGTGGAGGAAGCAAGCTAGAGCAGAAAGACGCTAACCAATTGCGAACGTTGCTTAAAGGCCATTTGATGAATGCCATCAACTGGGAGGCTGTTCTGTTGAAGCAACTGAAGCCAGTCGAGCTAAGTCACCAGTGGATTTACATCCCGCGATCCAGCGGCAACATTTTTGAGCCTCAAGATGCATTCGTTTGCCTTGCAGAGGAAGAAAGCTTTAAGAGTCCTGAGGCCGCGGACAAAGTCTTCTTCATTATTCGCGCTTTGATTAGATACGAGCATTTTAAATCGTGGAGCTACGCACTGGGCGATGCTGATTATAATGTAATCGCAAACTTCATTGATGAGAAATTGGAGTTTGCAACTGAATGGATTACAAAAAGATACCGTGGCATTGTTGGAAATCCAATCGCTTCGCTTGTTCAATCGTTGCTTTGGCAGGCGCGCATTCTCAACATTGAACAAGCTCACCGCTCCGACGACGCGAGCCAAGTCTCCAGCGTGTTTTCAATTTCCACTCTCCCTGTGTCTGTAAGTGATGACGATGATTGGAACGCTTTTCTTTCATCGAATTCGGATAATAGACAATTTCTGGTTAAAGAGTTAATTGCAAGAGTTGCGGCATCCCAAGGTGCCGGAGAAAAGCCATTCGCGATAGATGCCACGCAAATATTGCCCGTTATTCAGGAATTCCGAAAGACGTGGGAAATATCAGAACGTTTTCCTGATTTGCCGAGCCGCCCCTCAGATGAACACAAACGCATTCGTGATGCGACTTCAAAACTCTTTCAATCGGGAAGCAGCAAGGTCAAATCAAGGTGTGATCGTATTGCGAAACAGTCAAAACAGATTGTCGCCGAATTGGGAATTGACTACGACAAGAACGAATTGATTCGTGATCTGGTCGAGGTCTGCGACCTGTCGGAAAAACATGGACTCGGCGGTACTGTGTCCGTCGTACAGGTTCGCAAACTCGCAGAAGAGTTTAGGACTGCGAAAGCGAAAGAAGTCGGTGAGCAAGTTGAGGCGATCATTAACGGCGAAGACCTTGGCACGCGAATGTCGGCAATCGCTAGGCTGGATATCGAAACGCTAGCCTTCCTGAAAACATTCACGGAAAGGTGCGCCCAATTCTTGAAAGAAAGATCAGGCAAGGCGGCGGGCCAGATTATGAACTGGACAGACGATGTTGTTGAGTCCTCCAAAGCCGACGTTGATTCGCTTCTGGCCGAACTCGAAGATGCTGCGATGTCTTACACGGAGTCAAAATCATGATTGCAGACGATTGTAAGGCTCTACGGTTACAACTGGAGCAGGTCACAAAAGCCAAGCGCAATGAGCAAACTGTTCACCAATTGAACGAGAGGCGGACGGATTTGCTGGAATTGAAAGAGAAGGTTGTTGCTGCCGTTGTTTCGTTGCAAGCACTGGCAAAGCGGACAACCATCGTTGGCAAATTGGATGCGACCAAGGCTGTTGATCGAATCCAGAAGCTTCGCGAAGCCTTGAAGAACGACCCTCAATCCATCACGAAAGGGCGGGATCTGGCCTACATGAAGAGCGCGTTTGAGAAATTCACGGATGAGGCATCCAAGGCGACTGAGTTGACTTGGGACCAATACCTTCCTCGCGCACGTCCTAAAGTAGACGCAAATCAAGTTGCGCAGGCCGAGCAGCAGGAAGCTTTCAAGACAAAAGCCGTTCAGCTTAAAGCTCGCGTGAAGCATGCTGAGCAATCGAGTAAGCGAGCACCTTCGACCGAAACTGAGTTTGTTGAATTGGAAGCGGTCTGGCAGGATATCCGAAGACTCCTCGAAGCATTGCCAGCGGTAACCAACGACCCGAAAGTCCGTGATTTTCTTGAAGCGGCGAACTCGTCGAAGGGAGCGTCACTCGACATGCTGACGGAAGAAGTGATTGTGTGGCTCAAGGAAAACAAAACGCACGACAAATATCGAATCGTCAATTTGTAAGGATGGAGTTTGTATGAAGGTTGACGATCACCGTCTTGAATTTTTGAATTTTCTCGAACGCACCGAGTCAAAGCTTTTGGCTTGGGGGCTCGTAGATGGTTCGTTCAGTTCTGACGAGCTTGCTGACTATTGCGAGCGATATCTCGGACAACATAATCTATTGAGCATGTACGAAGACGAAGACGCATTTCAAGAGGCGATGGAAGAATCCGGTTTGTTGTTTGAGGTAAACGACGGCATGCATTCCCGATATCGAACCCGGATGGGCGAGACGATTCGTTTGCTCGCCCGCTTGCGTCAGCTATTTCCCAAGCATCTAAAGGGCGGAAATCGACGGTGGCAGATCGCGAAGCCACTGGTGGGCGATTTTAGATTCATGCTCCGTGCGAGGTCGGTACCGGAACGAGAACTAAGTGCAAGCGATGTTCTTTCACGGATTGAGGCAACGGGGACTCTCAGTTCGCTGCAGAAAAATGCACTTCAGGCGGTTCTCGCGCTGGCTAACGGCGAGTCGATGCGATTGGCCGTCTTCCAATCCAGAGCAACTGAGAACATTCTACGGCAACTGCAACTTGGACGACGATCGGGGACAATTGTTTGTGCGGGAACGGGTAGTGGAAAGACTCTCTCGTTTTACCTTCCGGCCTTTTTGGCGATTGTTGAGTCGATCGACTCGAACGACTGGACAAGGTGCCTTGCGATCTATCCGCGAAACGAGCTGCTCAAAGATCAACTCGCCGAAGCCTATTTGCAGGCGCGCAAACTAGATTCACTGCTAAAGGCCAGTGGGAAGCGCAAACTCACAATCGCGACTCTCTTCGGAGCAACACCGGAAAGTGAACGGGACTTTGGCTACGACCAACCACCTAGAGGTTGGACGGTAACAACTGGCGGGCATGTCTGTCCGTTTCTCTCTTGTCCGAACGATGACTGCGAAGGAGAAATGATTTGGCGAACAGCGGATCGCGAACGCAAACTGCAACAACTTTGCTGCCGTCGCTGCGATTGTCGAATTGAACATGATGAATTGATTCTCACCCGCGAGCGTCTCAAATCGACGCCGGCGGATATCCTGTTCACGACAACCGAGATGCTCAATCAGCGGATGGGCGACTCGGAAATCTCGCATGTATTCGGTATCGGAATGCCGAGGAACAAGAAACCGACGATGGTTTTGCTGGACGAAGTCCACACTTACTCCGGGGTTCCTGGCGCGCAAACGGCGATGCTGCTTCGACGTTGGAAACACCTCGCTTCCGTTTCGCCACACTTTGTTGGACTATCGGCGACCTTGGCCGATGCTCGGATATTCTTCGCTTCACTCATTGGTGAGCAAGACTCCCGAGTCGAAGAGATCTCTCCTCACTCGACTGAGTTGAAACGAGTTGGAATGGAGTACTTGATCGCGCTACGGGGCGATCCAGCTAGCCAAAGCTCATTGTTGTCAACATCCATTCAAACGGCGATGCTGATGCGGCGGACGCTTGATGCGACGAACAATAACACCGCGATTGACTCGCAAGTCTACGGCTCGAAGGAATTCGTATTCACCGATGACCTCGATGTTACGAACCGTATGTTCTACAACTTGCGCGATGCAGAGGGGCAGAACAGTTGGGGAAACCCTGATTTGAATAAACACCCCGGCGGATCACTCGCGAACTTACGAAATCTCCAACTGCCTGAAGAACGCCTCAGGAACCGCTTCGGCCAGTCTTGGGCAATGTGCGAATGGCTGGGCCATCGCTTGCAAGGAACGCCCATCGTCGTTGATCGAACAAGTTCGCAAGACTCCGGCGTTGCTACGAATGCCGATATCATCGTTGCGACTGCGTCACTCGAAGTCGGTTTCAATGATCCCGAAGTCAACGTAGTTCTGCAGCACAAG
>JBDNHU010000106.1:0-3921 GCA_041688615.1 Mariniblastus sp.
GTCTGAACAGGCGCGTCCAAATCCAATGCCCCTTGTTCCACCAACTGCATGACCGCGATGTCTGTGAACAACTTCGAAATCGAACCCACTCGGTAAACCGTATCTGCGGTGGCAGGCGTCTTCTTTTCAACGTCCTGAAAGCCAAACCCTTCAGCCCAAACTACTTGTTTGTCATCGATCATAGAAATCGAAAAAGCGGGCAGGTTCTTTTGTGTCACCTCCGTCTTGATAGCGTTACGTAAAAGTGAAATCGCAAGCGCATAGTCCACCTCTGGTTGCGGTTTGACGGTCGCACTTGGATTGGGCGATTCGAAATGGTCGAACGCGAAAACGGACCGTTGATCGCCGGTCGCAACCAACAAACCTATCGCGGTAACCCAAAGTGTCGTCAGCTTGAAGATCTGAAGGACGTTTCGCATTTGGGGTTCCTTAACATGTAAGTCAGGGTAGGGCGATTCCGAAGTATCGTCCGCGTGTGTCTACGGCTGTTGGAGTTGACTTGGATAGTCTACTGCCACATGACGCCATGGTTTCGATCGTCTACTAGTCAATTGATGTGGAGTCCAGTCAATTTGCTGGTTCAACGTTCCGCTGGGTTTGGAAATTTATGTCTACGGTTGATAATTTGCCACGCGTTGGGAATGCAAAACAGCGCCGGTTCCCGCTGCAGCACTGAAGCAGACTTTCCCCTGGTCGATGGTCACGCCCGAGGCTGGTTCTGATTTTAGCAGGAGCGCGCCGTCCAGGTCGGCATAATCCAGCAACGGAAGCAATTGAGCGGCTCCGCTAATGCCGATCGACGATTCGACCATGCACCCGACCATCGTCTTCATGCCCAATTGTCGAGCCTGACGCAACATGTTCATCGCCGGAGACAGCCCCCCGCACTTACAGATTTTTACGTTGATGCCATGGTAAAGCGAATGGCACTTGGCTACATCGCTGGGAACCTGACAATCTTCGTCAGCGATAATCGGAAGGGCAGAATTTTCGAACACAAAGCGTTTGTCGTGGTTTGGGGCGTGGGTGGGAAGTGGTTGTTCAATAAATTCAACCCCGAGTTGGTTTAGTAAAATCGAATTTTCGACCGTCTGGTCTCTGGTCCAACCACAATTGGCATCGACTCGGAAAACCGCGTCGGTATGTTTTCGCAATTCCGTGATGATTTCGATATCCTGCGATGCTCCCAATTTGATTTTGTAGATAGGCCAGCCTGGACGCTGGTTCAATTTGGCAATCATCTTGGGAATGGTGTCGATCCCGATGGTGAAGCTGGACGGGACCCCATCGTCAATCTGCAAGCCCCAATGCTGCCACGTGGGTTTGCCGATTCGCTTGCCGTGCCAATCATGAGCCGCCATATCCAGAGCGGACAACGCGAAAGTGTCGCCTTCAATCTTATCGTACATGGCTTGCCACAATTGGAATGGCGATTGACTAGCGTATTGATCCAAGATCAAGTTGACTTTCTCCAGTGACCGAGTGATCGAACCATACGTGTGGCCGTAGTAATCGTTTTCGGTCACCTCGCCCAATCCTACGATTCCATCATGATGCAACGCAACCACCAAACTGGGCTGAGTGTTTATGGTGCCACGCGCAATCGTAAACGGATGTTCCAGCGGCAAGTTGAGCCGGATAAGTTCTAGTTCCATTGATTGATTCCTAAGTCAAAGATCAAGGCGTATTATGTTGGCAATGGCTTTCGGGTTCACGCTCAACGGATTCATTTCGACTGAGTCACAGTTTCGGAGCAGCATTTTGTATTCAAGTCAATCGCTCTGTGTTTCGCAGTTCCGCACGCAATTGGATGCAAGCGGTCACAAGCTTCTCGGCTCCGTCTCGATAGACATCGCAAGCTGGTAAACCGAACCGCTGTTGGGCATTCTCCACTTCGGTGGCCGTTTGTTCGGCGGATAAATTTCGTCCGTTGATCGCGATTCCAATGAACTTGCAAGGATGACGCAGGTTTGCCATCAAGTGTAGAGCTTGCATTTGATCTTCTGCCGGCGGAATTGGTAAATCGGCGAATCCCTTGACTCCGGACCGTCCAGCTTCGTAGCAAAAGATCAGTCCATCAGGGGCACAGCCGTGCAGAAGTCCCGTCGTAACGGCCGAGTACGCGGGGTGAGAAATGCTGCCTTGGCCTTCAATCAACAGGAAGTCGCGACCTTCGTGGCGAATCACCAGTTCTTCAATTGATCCATTGACAAAATCGCCCACCACACAGTCCACGGGCACGCCTTCGCCCGCGATCATGATGCCAGTTTGACCGGTAGCAATGAATTTGGCATCCAATCCTTGTCGTTGCATCGCCAATTGAATTTCGATTGTCGTCACCATTTTGCCAATGCTGCAGTCGTGACCCACCGAGTGAATTCGAACACCATTGGAACCAAAGTGATAGCCGGTCGCCGTATTTCTGTGACCATTCTTTCGCACGTCGATCAGTTGGCTGCCCGATTGGGTTGCAAGTTGGCAGAACTGTGCATCTTCGGTCAAAAAATCGTGTAAGCCTGAAACGATATCCAGCTTTCGCTCGATCCCTTGCACCACGATCGACCGCCAAGCAGCGGGAAGTTTCCCTCCTGGCGGAGCGATACCAATGTAGATCGAATCTGCATCTGACAAGCCATTCAACGCAGCGACCACTGGCAACTCGCCTCCGATATCGAACAGTTCTTGTGCGGTTCGTCCGGATTCTGATTGATCAATAATGCCAACAATGTCTGCGGTTCGGTAACGCAGCAGACTGATGGCGGTTTTCGCCAGAAACGGCGTCGAAAAGCCATCGGTCAACAACGCAATCCGTTTGTGATGCCGCAGACTAGAGTAGTCATTGCCGCCTGAGGTTGCAGTGTCCATAAAGTGAAACGGATCTTTCGAGAAGTTAAATATTCACGCGGTGGATGGAGCCAAAGTTGGACGTCAAATCTTCTCGTTTACAAAAGGTTCGCTGAAATAAGGGTGCCAGGCGTTTTTACAGGAATCTTTTTCCAGAAATCGTGGGAGTCACGATTCAGGTTTTTCCATTTGCATTTGCGGATGTTGGATAGGTTGGGGTATGAATTTGTTTCCGGAAATCGGACTTTGGCTGAGGCCGGCCCAGATCGAAAAGTGATGCAACACAATTCCCGTGGCAACGTTCACATTCAGGCATTGGGCCGCTCCGAATTGAGGGACATAAACAAAGTAGTCGCACCAGGCCATCTGTTGCTGGCTTAAACCTGTTCCTTCGTTTCCCACCATGAACGCGGTCGACCCAGTGAAGGGTTGCGTTTGCACGGGAATCGCGTCCTCAATGATTTCAATCCCGCAAATGGACAAGCCATCGGCTTGAACGTATTGGCAAGCCAAGTCCAAGGTGTGAAAATGCCTTTTGGGAATCGCTTTGGACATGCCGCACGCCCCGCCGATGTCGTATTGCCGTTTCCCGACGACAATGACTTCGCTGATTCCCAATGCGGTTGCGGTCCGCATTAAGAACCCGAAGTTGGCATGTTTCATTATGTTGTACAAAATTAGGGACGACTTCACGACTGTAGCCTTCACTGATGTTCACTAGCTTGGTATGCCGCCGGTAGAGTCTGTTCCAAGATCAGGTTCCAGTTTAATCGAAAAGCGGCCAGCGATAGGGTCTCACAAAATCGTCGGGTCGTCGATCTGAGGGGAGAACGCAAATCGGGAGAAAGTACGGGTCCGATCTCAGCTGTTTGGCAAGATTAATCTTCAATCGCTTGGCTAATGATTTCTTCATAGATTTTAGCCGCTTGATCGTAGGCCGCTTTTGCTTCGGCCTGTTCTGAGTCGCGAATTTGACTCTGCTTGCTGTTCCAACAAACGTCCACGGCTTGTCTGCACCACTGAGCACTTTTTCGACTGGATCGAATGGGTTGGCCAGCGACTTCGATGAAAATCGGA
>JBDNHU010000675.1:0-12040 GCA_041688615.1 Mariniblastus sp.
CTGACCAATTGAATCTTTCCAATCGTCACTTAACCTGCGATCTTCAAAATATTCTTGATCTAACCAAAGCCTTTGCTCAATAGGGATTTGCACCGGAGCTTTCTGCGACCATCCTGGCGGATGTTCTTGAAATAGACTGGCTCGGAATAATACCCAATCAAACAATGATCGATACCAACGCTTCCTGGCTTCGCGAATCTTTAAGTTGTTATAGTCAGTCGTGAAGATGCGATGAATTCCCAAAAAAATGGCCCGCAGTTCATCATCCCATCGCAAGCTTTCAAAGAAATCTCGCTTGGGTAGCTTCAAATGTGATTGAGAAAGCGTTGGGGGAAGCGAGGGCAATAGCCAGGCTTGCCCTGCATTATTGCTGTTCAGTTTACTGATGTTTTGCGGCTGAGTTCCACCATATTTGACGGTTAATAATCCCAATAAATCGTTAAAGCCAATTTCCGAAGGTTCGTTCTTCTTTCTAGCTTCTCGGGCTGTTTTGGTTGCATCAGAAAACTTCATTTCACGAATCCTGTCTCGGTTCTCTGACACAATTCCAGAAGCGGTTAGTACTGAAAGTAAGTGATACCCATCGGCGACAGGAAAATAAACTTGTTTCACGAAGGCATCTGTTTTTTGCGAATCATCTGGCTTCTTGATTTGCAATAATCCAGTTCGCCATTGTTCGTATTGCTCTGGACTAGCTCCCAACAGTCCGCGAAGCATTTCGGAATTTTCTTCCAGATGCTGCAAGACGGTTCGCTGATCGTTAAGCAAAATACAAAGGAAGGCGTAAACATCCAAGGCCGCTGCGTTCCCTAAAACATCATTCTGGACCGCCAAGTTACCACTGCGAAGATATCCGTCGGGTCTTGACTGGGCGTCTGAAAGGATCGCTGTGATCTTTGCGTCAGGGTGGCTAAACTTACCCGGATGGGACACTAGGCTTAGCTGCACTGATCGCTGTGATGCATTGGCAACCCATTTGTCAATGCGAAAATCGCTTTCGATTTCTTCTGGCGTCTTGTTGCCTGGTTTCTTAAGTTTCGTTATTTTTCGTTCCTGAAGGAACATTATGATTGGGTTTTGTACGGACATAGAATTCTCAAAAGTAAAGGTAGTTGATTTCCCTGAAAAGCATTTAAAAATCGACTCTGTGTAAATGAAATCACTCTCTTCTGGCTCCCAAGTCGGGGATCCATGTATACGGTTTTCGTCCGTCATCGTCACGCAGTCGAATTTCACCTAGGAATTCACAGACGCTTCGTCGACTACGTTTTGTTCTCTCTTGTTGTCGTTGAACCAATCCCGCATAATCCAACGGTAACCATAACCGACTAGTAATGTCTCCAGCCAAGTGTGATGCTGTTACGTGAGGTACCATTTTACCTTGGGGGCCATCGGAGATTCGGCTGTCCGGGTCGACGGTTCGAAATTGTAAGCTCTCATCGTCTGAAATGTGCAGCTTATACGAAGAGTCTAAGCCAGATTCGCGAAACCGGGAGGCCTTCTGAGCAAGGTCCGTCAAGTAGTAGGCACATTGTGTCCACCCTCGTACGAATCCAGGCGAAAGATTGGGTGCGGACAAAATGTTTCGGAGCACTTGATGTTCCAAGTGAGCCAAGTTTGTTTCCGGTGAAAGATCGGCGGGGCATGTAATCCGACTGGAAGCGTCCAATCGTTCCGCTATTGATTTCGAATCAAGCAGTTGGATCAGACTTTTACTTCCCAGCAGATAGCCGCCACCCCGATGTACACTTCCCCCTTCAAAACCAGGCCACTTAAATACGGCCTTGTCGTTCGTGGTGAACGCGCGAAAATTAAGTTCCGGTAAGATAATGTTCGGTGGAAACAAAGTTTGACTTTGAGTATTAGGCTGGCGGTGTCGCATTACCCTCCCTGCCATTTGAATGATTGATCTCATCGATGATGGTTCGACAACTGCCCAATCATAATCGTGGTCGCGACCAACTTCTGCTACTGGGCTTGCTACTACCACGAACAAAACATTTGATACTTCGACGGATTCCAGATGGCGGCGAATTGCCCAATTGCTGCTGGGACATCTTTGAGACTTCCTGTTCAGGACATCATCCAGATGCTGTTCCAAGACTGATCGCAGCAACAAGACTTGCCGGGCATGGTAGCAGACGATTCGCAATTCCAAATCCGCCGGCAAATCACAACCTAACAAGTACTGTGCGAGATCGATGCAAGGGTCAACGTTAGCCAAACGAACGATTCCAACTGAAAATCGTTTTCCGGTCGCGTCATCGATTATGGAATTATCGTAATGCAGTTGAACTGCCGAGTTCAAAACTTCGTGGAACCAGACAGTCTTTAAGTCATGCTCTTGTAGATTTTTGCTTGAACCTTCAGTCGTTGCTTTCTCATGAACCTCGCCTGCTCGACGTTTAATTGGCGTCAAGTGATCTATTTCTCGAACCTTGGCGCGACACTTGACTATCCCTTCCTTCTTAAGGTTTTCTTTGCGTTGATTGACAAAAGATGCGTGAAGATTTTCAAATTGTGAATCATCAACCACCCGAGATGTGTTGGCCGAATATTCATCAACCCAAAAGCCTGTGGTTGCAGTACTTCTATTTCGAAACCTTGCAAACTGGGTCCAACCTTCACGATATGCGTGAAACAATCCAATAGCGATAGACGGTGGAATCGTAGCCGATGAAATCATAACTTTCCGCCCGAGCATTCCCGCAAGATGAACCAATCTAGCAATCGCAGGCATATCTGAATGATCAAAGTCATCAACCTCGTCAATCACCAAATCAGACGACATTAGTCGCAATAAGGGCAGTATCTGTCGGCCTCCACGAGTACTCTCCACCGCTGGCATCAAGTGATCAATGGTACATACCAGAATTGGGCTTTTTAGCAATTGGCGGCCCTTAGGATCGTCTAAGATTGTGCTGATTGGGTCGTCAGGTACTAGGTCATCGTAAGCGAATTCCAAATCGTGACTTAAACTCTCTGACGATTCCGCACCTTCCCACTTGTGCAATGCAGAGCCTGACTCTGAAGCTATCTCGCTACGTTGTTCATGCAACGTTCGAACTGCGGCAGATCCAATTAAAACCGCTAGTTCATTTGTATCTAGTCGCATCTTCTCGCGATATTCATCGCCCGTTTGCAGGGTCAATGTTCTCAGCCCCAAGGCCAATGAATATCTCAGCCCTTTCGGATTAATGGCGTCCATGATTTTCGCATTTGCAAATGTCTTCCCTTTCCCTGTCGACGCCATGTTAACCGCGAAGAATCCAGCTTCGTTGATTCGATGTTCAGTTTGCCAAGTCCGTAATGCTTCAACCGCACGATTCTGCCACTTGAACAAGGGAGGTGACGGCTTGCGCAAGACTTTCAAATTCTGTGCACCTGGCATTCTTTTTTCAAATGACGGCAATAGATGCCCAACCATTAATGCGGCCTGAGTAACACCAACCAAGTGTTCGTCTAGGCGTTGCCGCATTGTGCCCTTCGGAATCAATATTTTCCCCGAGCGATTCTCTTTCTGATCTCTACTATAGCTATTTGCGAAAATTTCATACGTGTCAGGCCATGTCTTGTCTTCGCTCTTGGAAGAGTATTGGTGATCCCCCAACATCAGGGTCGCTCGTGACAATGTCAGTAAGAGACGTTGGCAAGAAGATAAATCTTTCAACCGCTCGGAGCCAAGTCTCTCTAATTGCTGACTCAGACGATTGCACCAGCGTTTGGCTTGCTTGCACCAAGGTTGCGATAGTAAAGGTAGGTGCTGTTTAAATTGCCAATGCTTGGTGAAATCTAGTTGATCTGAAGTTGTCTTTTCATAACCGCAATCAACGTTAACCCAGTTTAACAGCCTTTGTTCATCTCGATGGTGCGAACCAGTGGCCTGCGTCAGTTCAATCTTGGGTAACCGATGATGCGACACGATCAACCAAGCAATCCAAGATGCCAATGGTGAGCAACCCGCTTCAAACGGGGGAATTTTGGACCGGCCCAATTCCCCACCTGCAACCGCAAGTGCTTTTGATCTTTTGATCCGAGTTGCCATATCCTGATCTGCAAATTCGGCCATCTCAGTTAGCCAATCGCAATCATTTCGATTACGGGCAAAGGCGGTGAATAGTAATAAAGAAATCCATTCATGTCGGACTGGATCTTGAGACTTATTGCCTGAATTTGCCGATCCCTTCTTGCTACTGGATCTCAACATCGTTTGAAACGGAACCCACGATTTACCAAAGTCATGGAACAACCCAGCAACTGCAACGATTCCCTTCAATACATCCAGGTATTGCCAATCATTCTCATCCTGCTCACGAAGTAAATCTCGACCGGTTCGATTAACTGGTACGTTACCTTGATCGTCAAATCGCCGACGGTTACCAACAACCCAAAGTAATTCTAGACGGCGACTCCCACGTGCTCGATGGCAGGCTACAGCGGTAGTCCTCCTAGCAGATCGCGATAGTTTTGTCCGGACTGCCTCAAGACCTTGTTCGGTCATAATGGATTGCCAAGTACGCTCACCAATTCGGTGAGCGTAGGCATCTAGAACCCGACGGGTCAACTTCAAAGAATTCTTTTGACACTCGGAAATGAAGGTAACAATCATTACATGGTCCCTCCTTGTTCCGCTGCATTCTTTACGATTTCGAATTGATAGTCCAATGCGTTATGGCGAGCCATCGCATCGAGGCATTCTTGACGAAATTCGCGTTCCAGCAAACCTTCACTTGCTGCAATGAACGCCAGCGGCAGAACAATCGCGTCTTTGATAAGATCCGCAACGTCAAACACCAATGCGCCTCGCCGGGTCTTGCCGTGCATGACTGCAAATCCATGCGGGATGCCGAGACACCATAGGCATGTTGCTGCCGTACCATAGGCCAGATAGTTCCCATGACTTAGGAACTGATTTGCCAGATCGACCCTGTGGGGATCTCGCTTAAAGCCTTCTTGCCCCGTCCATCTCGCCGCATGTTTGTACAGGCTTTTTGCCAGTCGACCTTCGGCGGTTAGTAAATCGGATGTTTTCTCCGCCAAACTGCAGAACGTCTGATGCGATTCAAATGCCTGCACTAAGGCGTATTCTTCAATATCAAATCCGTACTCTTTTAAACGGCGGTCTTTTCCCCATACTTGTTTAAGATACTCCAAACGTTTCGCTTGAAAAAACTTAGCAACCTTGATTCGTTTCGATTCATCAAACCAAAATTTCAACCATCCTTGAATGTACTCAGTAGGACGATACTCAGATTGCGGGGTAAACCACTCGACTTCAGTTGACGCTAAAAGTGGCGTTCCCCCACCCCCGCAAAATCCGATTAGTACACCCGCACTTGATAACAATCGAACTGCCGCTTGTGTAATTGAGGTTCCAGTCCCAAGAAGAAGTGCCGTTGTGTTGGCGATAGGAATATTCCAAAACGTCTTATCGTTTGAGTCGACGTCATCCTGTAAAAAAAGGACTCGTCCATCTTTGACCATGACACGGCAATGCTCCAAATATTGCAAGTTCCCTCTCTTTGAGTGAAGGATTTCATGAAACTTCTCAGACTGCATTGTTGCTTTGCCCCAAAAGAATAAGGTTGCCGAAGTTACCAAACAAATCCTGGAAAGCGGATATATGGAGTTCAGACTACTATTTAGAACGCAAATTGTACTAAGTTTTTCAGCACGCGGGCGATTCTAGCGACCAAACAAAAATAGGCGTCTCAATTTTCGCATCTAGCAATCGATGAATGTGAATCCAATCGAAGAAATTCCACTTGATCTGCCATGGCGGTCAATGGCAAGAAACGACAGTCCAATTTTCCAGGCGGTAGCTAGTCTTAGACTGTTGCAAATCTGATAGCGTTCGACTAGCCAATTTCAACCGTTTCAACTTAAAGTCCAGCAGCAACAGGCATTATACTAGACCGGTTGCAGTCCCTCGCCACGTCGTCATTTCGCATTCTAAGCGACTTTGCGTCTAATCGGCGAGAGATTCATGCCTTAGTCCTAGTCGCGACACAAGGCCGCTGGGGGAGTGTCCCTGGCGACGTTAAAGGTCATTCGCGACGGACTTCGCTGGAGTGGTGCTGCAAATCGCCGGAGGAGCTGACGGCAGAGATCTTGGGGGAATAGCCTACGGCCGGTTCGGGTAATGGGACTGTCTATTTTGCCATGGACTATCGCAGCCGGTCCAAATCCACCATTACCAAAAATCCCCCGCAGGAATCACTTGCAGACCTCTGCCGGCCCAAGGCTGCCTGACGAGAGTTCATGGCGACAATCCTAGATGTCGTGAGAAACCGGTCCATGCACCTGTACTAAAGAATTTTTCGCAGCACACTACAGCAGCAATTACGAGGGACGATCAAACTCCTGGCAGGCGTTATGATTTCAAAAGACACTCGCCAGTAGCAACCCGCTGCAACATTTGGCGAAAATTGCCATCGCATTCTTCTGCAAGGCTTTGAAACTTTGAAAGTCCACAGCCGCTTCTCACCAACCCCTCCTTCAAAGCAATTTTTCGACATCGCTTCGCAAATTCGAGGCTTGACGCTTCCATTTTCAGGGGAATGCAGCTGCTCAGCAACCGTCGCAAATCGGTTCCGTCATGCAATTCGCATGCTTCCTCAGAGGTCGTAAAACACCATACAACGTGGCTTGGGATTCGCTCCAATGTCACTAAGAGTAGTCGCAGCGAATCTTTACGCAGCCCATGACTTTCTTCAATGACTACGGCACGCCCATTCGGATCACCGAAGCCGAAGTTCATAGAGTCTGACTCGGCTTCACGCACAGCGACCGGCGTCAATCAATCAGCAACCATTTGCACGGTGCTAAACCCTTCAGCCACATGACTTGAAATTATCGATGCAATCGTGGATTTACCCGAGCCAGAAAGGCCAGAAATCCAGAACGCATTGCCGGCGAAGCCACGCGTTTCCAGGAATTTGGGAGCAACAACACCAGTGCCAGGCATTAGAGTGAGGCATTAGAGTGACTCGGCTTCGTGATGTTTGGCTCACTCGCCTGACCGATCCGGCCTTATAGGATGTTTCTGTGCGTAACCTTGCAGATTCGGTGAGAATGTATTCGAGTAGGGAATGCCGCACTGATGGCAGTCTGCAGACTTGACGCTTACCCCTACATTCGCATGCTTCCTCTCCACGCTCGGTCGCCCTCGCGCCGTTGCCTTCACCTCGTGCTTGTTCCCTTGAAGTTTTCATTTGGTATGCTGACCTCCTAGAGATTCCTATCTCGCACAGGGAACTTCAACCCCATAAACTAACGCCCATGACTGGCGTACCAAAGCCGTGAACCGGAGTCGGAACAGATCGCGCGTTCGCTTCGCTCATCAACGTTTGCTCCCGACCTGGTTACCTTTAACGTTATGCGTAATGACCGAATGGATACTCAAACGAATATCTTCGAACGACTAAGCCTGACGAACGAAAAGTGCTTCCTATGTGGTTCAGGGGAAAGCATTACCCAAGAACACGTGTTTCCAAAGTGGCTTCAACACCGCGACGGATTGTTCGACCGGGAGCTTACACTTCTGAATGGTGCGCAGATCAAGTATCGGCAGTTGACGATACCTTGCTGTCGCGATTGCAACGGTATCTATCTCGGCAAAATTGAAAAGCAGATCAGCCAAGCTGTAACCAGTGGATTCCATGGATGCACCGGCCTTCCTGATTTGGTGGTCTACCAATGGGCAGGCAAGATATTCTTTGGCATTCTACGGAAAGAACTCACACTGTTGGCGGATCGCAAAGACACGGCCGCAGGCCCTATCGTCTCTGAGAAACTGGTTGAGTCGTTCTCGTCGCTTCATCTATTTCTGCAGTCAATCCGCCACCCTATACTGTTCTTATTGCGCACCTGCACTGCAACAGTGACACGCCCAGCTATGATTTTCGAGACAATCTGATCCATCAATTGGTCCAATTGTGGTTGGACGATGTTGGGCTTATCGTCGTCTTCGAGGACTGCGGCATCCTATCAGAATCCTACGGTCGCTATCTGATTGAGGTCAACGGACGCAAGCTGATGCAGATACAGTTCGATGAACTATACGCGAAAGCCCTGTACCAAAAATCGTTGATAAAGTACTCGCCGAGATACGTCACCGCCCCGAACGTTGACCCAACGGTAACGACTACGGTAACGACTACGGTAACGACTACGGTAAGTGAGCTTTCCGGTGGAGCGTTCGTAAATGAATGGAATCAAGAAGAATTCACAAACGTGTTCCGATCACTGCTCGAAAAAAACTATGGAGACAGTGCGCCTGACATCGAATTCCGCCCTCCGAATCTCGTGTCGACTTGGATGAATACTCTTGTGGACGAAGAAGGTGCTGTCATCGCAACTCTTGGAAATCCCGGATAAACCAAGAAGGCTTTGACATCGCAGCGTGACGATAGGAACGTCACCGATCGCCCTCGCTATGACAGATATCATTGATCATCAGAAAGCACTTTACGGGCCTTCTCTTCCGATATTCCATACTCTGAAGCCATTTTTCGAACTTTGTCTTCAAGGGTCACGATTGGCTTACCGAATAGCCAATCGTGGATATGGTCAGTTACCGGCTTCAACTTCTCGTCGTAGAACTTCTCGCGGTAAGTCGAGGCCATTCCTGGGTCCACGTGCCCCATGATAAAGTCAACATGTATCGGTTCAACCCCGTTACCAGCGCCCCCACCGATCGTCTCAAAAACATGACGCAAAGTGTAATAGCCAAAACCCTTTTTGTAATGCCCCGTCGATTGCAGTAGCTTCCTCGTTTCGTTCGAAATAGGATTGTCACTAGAGGCTTCCTTGAACCAACTCTTCCCATACTTGGTAAAAAATACGGTCTCCACTCTCAATGACCTGCTTCTTGAGTCTGATTTCAAACGGGAGCTTCGGAGCTTTCCAATTTTTCAGCACTGCATGAATTGCGAGTTTCGTCTCCGGCCACAAGCAGAAACGACATGGCCGACCATTCTTTCGGCGCGGATAGTCAATCCAATCACCTTTGATATGGTCACGAGTCAGCAGGGCGGCATCCTTGTTACCCATCCCACTGTTCAAACCAAGGTAGAGCATTGCTCGCATCGTCGGACTGGCTGCCAACAAAATATCGTGCAATTGTTTGGGCTGGAACAACCTTTCGGGCTTATTATTTCGCTCGTCGGCGAACGCCTCTCGGGACGGCGGTTTAAAGCCTGTCCCGAACTTCACTGGCTTTTCGATTAAATCGTTGTCGTAGGCAAACTTAAACATCATTTTGATCTCACCGATCTTATTCTTGGTACGGTGAAGTCCCCATCGTTCATAAATTATCTTGCCCAACCCAGCAAAGTCCTCAGGGCCAACACTGTTGACCGAGCGGTTTTTGCCAAAACAATCTTGGACAAAATTTGCGGTTTCCTTGTATCGGTTGTAGGTCCGCCGGTCGAGTTTTTTTTCGTTTCAACATCGATCGATTTCTCGTTGAGCCAATAAGTATGTAAATCGCATACTGGCAACCCACCTTCGCATTCTTTTCGCAGGGGACGACCAGATCTCAAATCATCCTTAACTTTGCAATACAATTCCAACGAACCGTAAGGGTCCCCCCAATCGCCGAAGTAATGAAGCTTGTTACGTTCCCATTTAGCCCATCGCCCTCAGGCGTGCTCGTGCAAGGGAAAATCTGGGTATGGCTTCTCCGGCTTATCACGTTTTCCCTTGGCCTGCTTGCGACCCTTTACCTTGCCCGAAGTGTCCACATCCTTAGCCCCCGAATCTTTGAGGTGGTCCGGATGGATACATCTGGATGGATACATCTGGATGTTTGGCAGGTAACCTCGATCCGACCGATCGGAATTCCTTTCCCCGCCACGACCCAACTAATTTGGTTAGCGTATTGATATTTGCCTTTTACGCTTAGCCCACCGCGACCTGCCGTGGTTTTCGGACCAGTCCAAAGCCAGCAGCTCATATTGTTTTTATCGATATTAGCTATAAAACGGTCGATATCGTCCTTGCAGAGTTCTCCGGATTGCACTAAATTTCCTTTTCGCAGATCTGCTCTAAGTAGCGATTCTGGTTATGGATACTGGATACTTCAACTTGCCAATCATCTGAGGGTATCCGGATACACGAGTAATTCAAGAGCATGGTGTATCCACACTGGAAAAGACGACTGGTAAATTTCAGTCGCAAAGCATTGGAAGCAAAAGACTTATGCCATTTGGCGGAGTAGCTCAGTCGGTTAGAGCAGCGGAATCATAATCCGCGTGTCGGGGGTTCGAATCCCTCCTCCGCTATTTCTGTCACTCCCCGCCAGACGCTGACATGCAGCGTCTAACTGCTTACGGGGAATAGGTTTAGGTGAATTAGTGCTACCAGTCGGTTTCACCTGTTCGCTGTCAACAGGCGTCCCCCCAAGACATGCTCCGCCAATTGTTTGGTCAACATTTTGGACAACAAATTTTGAGCCGATCGACACGGCATCATGGTGAGTAGTTCTGAATTGTGGCGGCGCGGATAGCGTGTCAATGGCAATCGCCTGCTCGCCTACCTGAATGTGCGTATAGACTCCTAGGGTTAGGTTAACGTCACTGTGTCGGGCAATGGCCTGGGCGAGTTGGGGTGACACTCCGGACCTTGCCAGATTTGATATAAAAGTGTGTCTGTTTGCATGAAAATCGGCGTAGAGACCGTCCTCGTCGCAATACGGAATACCGACCCGCTCCAAGTCTTCCTTCATCATTTTTGACGTTCTTCGCAAGCCGCCATTTGCCGTCTTGAGTGCAAAAACTGGCAATTGAGCGTCGTATTCGGCTTTTGATTTGAACCAAGTTTGGAGGCGTTCCACAACGACCGGATGCAGTGGAATAACATCCTTGCGTCGCCGCTTACTGTAGCTTGCGTTGCAGGTGACTGTTGGCGGTTCGATTTCAAAGGCGAACGACTTGCCCGTCAACGAGGCGAGTTCGCCGCGACGGAAACCTGTCCACGCGGCCATGATGTAAAGCATCGCTCGATCTGGACCGGTCATGCACTGAACCGTTGGGCCGGAATAAGCTGAATCGATGAGCTTTGCGAACAAATCGGGCGAAAGCGGTCGGCGCATTCGCCGTACATCAGGTTCAGCATTGAGCGCCTGCAGGTGTTCAATCGGACTACTCGCTACTCTACCCTCTCTCTTTAGCCAAGTGCAAAACTCCTTCATTGCCGCTTGGTAGTAGTTGCTGGTCTTTATCCCCATCGTTCCTGCGGCTCGTTGAACTGCCAACCAGTGCGTCAGTTTGGACGGAGCCATATCCTTCCAGCAATGGAACTTACATCCCTCCAGAGTTCGTTTCAAGCGTGTAAATGTTAGCGCAATATGCTTCGGCGAATTCGCTTTGCTGCCAAGAAATGTTTTGAAATCGTCCAGGTGCAGCATCAGGGAGCGTTTCATCGCCTCGTCGTGACGATCAATGAGTCCAGCGTCTAGTTGGTCTCGTTGCCGCTCCAGCCTAGCAGCCAGCTGTGTGGTGGCGGACTTGTCGTTGAAGCCACGGACGCGACGCCAACTGCCGTCTTCAGTACGGTATTTGATATACCAGCACTTTGACTGCTCCTTATAGCGGGACCCGCACTCGGCGACAGGAAAGAGAACTTGCTTGCCACGACGCACAATCCGAACAAAAGTTTTGTTCGACTTCACCACTTGTTGCGCATCGTCGGGGATCCGTCTAGTGATTGTATTCTTGAAGATTGAAGCCATCAGGATTCTTATTCGCAATAGATCGGGTCTTGAATTTGCAGAACTACTCTTGAAGGAATAACAAACTAGGTTTGCCAGGCAAGCGGCGAAACCCTAGCGATCTGCGCCGGGTGTTTGGCAACCGGCATCAATCCAACGCCGTACATCATCGAGCCGCCAACGTACCGAGCCACCGAGATTGATTGGCTCTGGCAATCGGTTGCAGCTTTTTAATCGATAGACGGTCCGCTCGCTTATGCTGAGCAGTTTTGCGAGCTGGCTTGCTGTGATCAAAGCCACGCCCTTAAAGTTCAGTAGTTCGACGTC
>JBDNHU010000107.1:0-5271 GCA_041688615.1 Mariniblastus sp.
CGAATCGATCCAACCGTGCAAGCAATTGGTGACGCCATCACCAGTCCGAGCACGTACAGGAAGATCGGGTACAGGAAAATCAGCGAGTCCGAAACAAAGGGGTCCGCGCCGTCGTCGTCGAGTCCGTTGAGTCCGTCGAGTCCGTCGAGTCACCGCGCGAGTCCAATTGTCACACAGGACACGCGCATCGTTCTGTCAGTATCCGCAAGCACGCGTTGGAGTTCTAATAAAGAACTTTTCAAGCGAGTCAGAACGACCGCCATCACGGGGTGGCGGGAGTTGACTTTGAATTCAGAAAACGCTGGCCACCGCCACTCCCGTGCATGGCTTGGTTATTTGGCTTCTTCGCGTTCATAGTGGTAGTGTTCCTGACTGGCAGACGTAAATCGCTGTATGAACTCGGGAAGTTTTTGCTGGGGCGTTTTGGGATTGAACCATCCATTTGCGATCGCATGATCATACGTCGATTGATCGAGCGGATAAAGAGTCAACGTTCCCTCAAGGTTGTGATCCCTGATCCATGCCTCAGCGTTTTCTCGAGAAGTGAACACGCCACTTGGGAAATTTGCCTTTGCGCCATTGAATACCCAAACGCCTTGCAGGGACGAGGGAGTGCCATTCACCGGACGAGTCGCATTTAGTAGTTCACCAGTCCGTTGGAGTTCGTCGATTGCCGCCGTGATCGTATCCTCGGTCACGTCGGAAAGCACGATCATGTGAGCGGCGCAAGTGTGAATACGGATTGTCGAGTCTGGGAGAAAGTCACCAAAGCGATCTAGCGATTCCGGAGTGCAGAAAAAGCACCAACGACGTTCGCCCGAGTCAAGTTCGATGGTCACCTCGACAGCGTACATCAGCGGCGATGGAATCTCATGCTCGATGTTGATTGAACGAACTACCATCGGAACTCTCCCAAATAACGTTTGCGATCAGCCCGCCCGGTGGAAAGACAGACCGCATGTAACAACACTTTTCGGGCTGGGTTGCATCGCTTCGTTACGATCGTTCCGGTTCGGAACTCCGAAGCGAAATCGCACCCAACTCCCGGCCTCCCCAGAATACCAAGGCCGCGATCGGGACGCAATGATTTTTGTCGCGTGAGTTCATTGATCCTAACTTAGTCTTGCAGAGTAAAGTCGGTTACGGAGTTCGATCGAGCACGACCTGCACTCCGACAGCCCTGCAGAGTTGGGCCAATTATGGAGTCCGGAAATCACGCACCCGAATCGGCAGAAGTCTTGCATAGTTGAGATCATTACGGACTACGAACCGGCGCAATCTTAGCATTGAGCTTTTCAAGCGCAACCGTGCGCCGACGACCGTAACGTCTACGATAACCGAGTGCCGGGATTAAATTTACCATCCCAAAACCGCCCAACTCCGGCACTTCGGTTCATCGTTTTGTTATCCCGGTTGTTTCAGGCAGATCTAGGTTTGCGATCCCAATCCCACCTATGCCCAGCAGCAAGTTGTTCAGGGGAATGATCGTAACGTTCGACCCAGTCATAATCATCAACTGGCATTCCCAGATTGTCGACGATTGACTGGAGCGAGTCAAATGTGTTCAAGAATTGTGTTGATTCTCCGAGCCAAAAATCACGTGTTATGGTTTGCCACCCTGCACCGGAGTCAATTCGTAGTTTGCCGTGCGTTCCAAGTTCAGCATCGCCAAAGTCTCGACGAGTTGGCAACCCGTATGATGATAGCATTGACGTGTCCAATTGTTTTTGCAGTGATTCGATTTCGGCCTGCAACGACGGACAGTCCAAGCCGAATGACAGTAGGCGAATTTTGACGTTGGGCCAAGAAAGTTCCGGTGTTTCCATGTCACTGGGGCGGTCCCATTCAGCGATTCTTGCCATCGGGCGAAGATAGCCCGCGTCATTGTCGCCACATGCATCGCAGTAAATACGACACGACCGAAAATGCCCAAACGAAGCGTCGTTCCAATATAATGACGTTGATGCCTCGACGTAGCTGTTACCAACGTTCTCAGATTCGTGAATCGTGTCTGGCCCGCGTACGAGCATGTTGCCGAGCCGTAAGATGGCGGGATTCAACCTTGCGATGGCATACAACCTTTGGTTTGAGCGGGATAACGGTTATGTTCACCGGGTCGCGGCGAACAGCACTGATTCAAAAAGCCGCGCGACCCGCGACTCCGCGTGCAACATTTTGTTATCCGGCATTCTCGGGCAAAGTTTCCACTGCGAGTTTTGTAGATTTATTGTACCAGACGATGCCAAACGCAAAGGCGATGGCAACGAGACCAGCAACCAGGATCGAGCCAGGACTTGCACCAAGGCGTTCAAAGTACTGCGTGTAAAAATGAATCGCGCCGAAAACCGTCAAGAGATTTACGACCCAACGTTTGTTAGCGCCTGCTGCCCAAACGCCAGTCGCGATGAGTGCTACAGCCCACCCAATCACAAACACCCAGTCGGGAATGACTGCTCCACTGCGAAAGTCCCAATTGCTTCTTTGATTCCAAAGAGAATCACCCCAGAGTGAGCCAACCCAAAAGCCGAGGTTGACAATGAAAAGTGAAGTTCGTGAAAAGGCGATGGCGATACGTTCGTAATCCGGTTTCAACCGTTTGCTCAAGCAATACATTACCAAAGCCAGAATGCTAAACAGGACTACGGTTACCGTTGGTTGCCGTATTGCCAAGACATAGGTCGCATGCCCGTAAGCTGTCATTGCACCAACGGTTGCGGAGAGTGAAAGTGTAGCCAGGATCGACAGTAAGATGCTTTTGGCGAAAATGGAGGCCCCAGCACACAACACTGTCACGATCAGAAATCCAATCACGCCTCCCTCGGTCAGTGCAACGATTCCGCCGGCAGCGGTGACCGACCCAACAAGCAGTAGAATTGAGCCGAGCAAGCCCCATTCGTCAGCCAGGTGGAGAGTCAAAGCCATTCCCGCGACGGCCAAGACAACACCAAGGACAATCGCAGTCAGAGACGAAGGCAGAAGCGCTAACGCGCCACCGGCCGTTGCGATCACACCGAATCCAATGAGGATGCTGAATGCGAGCGAACCAGTTTCCTTGTGCGAAAACCCCTTGAGGCGCTCGTATTCGTCCGCAGTGATCTGGTCGTCCACCAGTAGCTTGTCGATATCGAGTACGATTTTCATGGCGTGTTTGATTCTGGCCGGATAACGTCTAAAATCACCGGGTCGCGACAAGTGATTGTCCATTTGGAAACGCCCGGATTCGCGACTCCGGTGCATTTTGTTGTTATTCGACGTTTAGTAGTGCGAGTGATGCCAGACCTTGGAATTACGCCAACCGTCGTCGGTGTACCATCGAATATCGGATAGACCATTGAGTGTGTCCAGCCATTGGTAAATATACCATGTGACGGCAATGTCATCATCTGCATCATGCGACACGTGCACCTGATCATCGCAGGATTCAAAGGCAACGTTACGCCATCGCCTGTCGTTTCGTTTGTACGTGACAGTGATTGAAGATGAAGAAAACCATGGAAATGAAATGCGAGAGTATTCACCGCGTTGCGTTTTCAGGAACGCTTTGAATGACGAAGCCAACATCTGCATGTCAGGTGATCGAGTCGTAGCGAACGTGACGTGTGTACGAAGGCCAAGTTCGGTTCCCGGTGGAGGAGTCGTGTCACAAATCTCCATTTCATCCATCGCCGATAGACGAGAGATTATTGCGGAATCGTTTCCCCGATAGTGAATGCACTGCAATTCGGCACAAGCAATAGCCGACAGCATTTCGTCATGCTCAGCCTTTGAGTGCGGTTGCCGTTTGACGTAGCAGTGGTGGTACGGCTCATCGGTCATCCCGAACAGATCGGGAGCTTCGGCTTGAGGAACGTCGCAAGCCGTGCAACACCCGTCTTCTACGTAGAAGTCGCCAATCACGTTGAGCGGGTGTGGTTTCACGTCATGCGTCATGATGGATTAGTCGGATAACGTTGGCGATAACCGAGTCGCGGCGATTGATGTTCCATTGTCAAAAACGGCGACTCCGCGACTTCGATTCATCGCTTGGTTCGCCGCAGTGGTTGGCCAGACGCTACGATCCAGCCATTCCCTTATACTCCCAGTGCATGAATTTACGCAGTTGATCTACGATTTGTTCCCAACTGTGGCCGGAAACCGAATCTACGCGATCGCGGATCGCTTTTTCGACCGTTGCGGCACCGAATTCGTTCACCAGTATACCCGGCACAAATCCATCGCGTTTGATTCGACCAACCGCACGTGGTGTAGCGACACACACCTGAAAATCATTGCCACCTTTGACACCTGCGGCACCAATCGTCACGTGGAACCAACCGTAGTCATCGTAGGGGTCAGGTGACTGGCACCGAACGAATTCAATCCAGTCGATATGGTCGTTCGATTCTAAGTGGTGGATTTCAGCCTGCATCACATCACGTACTGGGCAAATGCTTCCGTTGGCGAACGACCAAGATCAGCCGGGCACGGCACAAAATTTACCACAGCAAGAGGCGGTGCTCCGTGACTCGGCTGCATCTTCTTGTTAGCCATTTTTAACTGGCCACATCAAATCGATAATGCGTTGCATTCCATAAGTAAGCGAAGCGGCGATTACGAGAGATAGTGTCCATAAAATAAAATACCAAAATACAGAACCAGCTTTCCACATACGTGCGATTAAAAGGTTCTTACAAGTGGGCGGTTTTCTAATTTGCTCCCAAGCGTATGGATCTGACAAATCAATGCGAAAAGGGTGCTTGATAGTTTCACCGTCTTTTTCAAACGGTTCCATAAAGCGAATCAATCCCTTGCTTTCAAGAACTGTGACAATATTCCATGCAGTTGGTTTACTTAGATTTAAAGTAGACTTGTCTGTATTTTCTGAAGTTAAATCTTTCCATTCCCAATACTGCGGTTCGTCACGATGGTCCCAAATCCATTTTGCGGCTGCGGCAAGATCAAAGTAGAAAGGGTCCATGTGACCATTTATCCATATTATAGAAGATTATTTGAAGACGACTCTCAGGTAGATCAACCGGCGAAAAACTTATTCACACAGCGATCACTTAGTTTTTGGGGAATCGATCCAGAGAAAATGTTGTATCCATCACGGGATCGTCTGAGAGAGTTGGAGGTGAGTCGATTCGTGGCTAACGACTACGCTAACCCGGTTGCCGCGAGCGAGCATCCATTTCAAAAAGCCGTGATCGGCAACTCGGGTTCAGCGTTTTGTTCGGCGGCTCAATAACCTTTTGTGTCGTATACGATTTGGCCATCAATGAATACTCGGTA
>JBDNHU010000676.1:0-2105 GCA_041688615.1 Mariniblastus sp.
CAGAATCACTTAGAGTTTCAAGCAAACGTACACACTTGCTCTTCACTCTTTGTGCCTAATACTATCGGAAAATCGCCGTTATTTGTCCAGTCCTAATTGCGTGACATTTCTGAATACTGCTAAATGCTTGATTCAGATTCTAGCCAGCAAAGGTTCACAAATCGTGTCACCTAACCATCAGATGTAAATATCGCGGGCAAGTTTGCTAAAAAGACGCGATAATCACTTGGAAATCTAATCGCTGGGCCGACTAAGGGGGCATGTAAGGAAGTTGGTCAATCTTCTTCCCCGGGATTCTTCGGTTTGGGCAACGAGCCGGCCGGGTCCAGGAGCGTGGGTTTGGGGCTGTCAGGGGCGGTCAGGTTCCGCAATTGACGAACTTGCCATTGGACGCTGGTTGGAAATTTCATTCGATAAATCTCGACTTGAACATCAGCCGAAGTCCATTTCTTCTGCCCAGAGCCATCTGTTAAGTGGAAATCGATGCGATAATGAGTGAACGCCTTTGCCATTCCCACCGTCGATGTGTCCACCGTATTAAGTTCGGGTTGGGGCGTAATTTTGGTTTCTGCACCGCTTTGGATCAGGTATTCAACGGTCCGAGTCTCACTAAACATCTGTTTCATGCCGGCCGGGGAAGGCGTCATCTCGACTGAAGCTACCGGGCGATCGGTTCGCTGAAAAAAATCCGTTAAATCGTCACTATCCTGGGGTCGATCCAAATATTGCATGCGTAGGCTGATGGCTTCTTCGATCTGCCCATCGGTGATTTTCCTCAGCCATTCTTGCGAATGTTGATCGGCCGTCCTTAATAGATGGTTTTGATAATTGGTTCTGGCGGATTGGGTCCAGATCGTGGTACTGATTGCCAGGAAGATGCCGACGTATGCCATCCAAGTGAAAGACGCCGGTTGCTTGGAGTGCAGGTAAACTGCCAGGATACCGGCAAACACAGCCAGGGCTCCCACCAAGCTAAGGCCTGGCAACCATATCGCACCTGAACCAATGACGCCAGTGATGAAGGATACGATCGCGGCTACCGATATCGGTCGATAATCCTGCAACCCATGTTCATCAGCCGATCCGTCCCAGTGTCGTGATTGTTCGTCAGGATTCATAGTCAATTTCTCAATCAATTCATCAGTCGTCGGAGGCTATCGGTTGACGCGAGGCATCGGCAGTTCACCAAATCGCTCGCGACGTTGTTGGTACTTCAAAGGCATCAATCCACGAGGATCGAAGACTCGTGCGTCCAAATTCGCGTCACTTGGGTGAGGAGCGACTCCGGGCAATAATTTGTAAGGTTGGGTATAGGCCTGAACAAGTGGCATTTCTCTGTATTCAGACAACGCGCCGCGAGATCGACTTTGAATAAATCCTAGCCATACTCGATCCGGCGAAACTAAAGTTCCTGCAGTCGCATTTCCATTGGGTGGTAGCGGCGCGGTCATCATCGTGAAGTGTAAAAAACAGATGAAGAACCATGCCGCCGTGCAGCTCATGATCGATCGTCCCACATTCTCAGTGATTGGATCAAAGCGTAGACGGACCGAGCTAAACGATTCTGTCAAAGAACGTATCACCAACGCCGCAACAAAGAACAGCAACCACAACGCGATTACGTCCCAGAGATAAGCGTACGACTTGGACATTGCACCCGAGGAGTATTCAAGTTGGTCGGCGACCGGTTCAAAGAACGCGCTGGCAAAACACGCTGCTAAGATAATGTTCACCGTGGAAATCAACGAACTCCAAAAACCCGTGAACCACAGAGCCGCGGCGACCACGATAAAAAACACTACTAGAATCAAAGTTTCCATGTTCGTGAACGCTCTCTAACTTGTCCAACAAAGCGAAGTCGCTTTGACACTGTGAATGATAGTCATATTTTGATCGGTGGTCTTGAACCGAGTCGGGCTTGTTACGATTTCAAGACCCGTTGAACTTCTTCGATACTGGTTTGCCCTAAGGCGATCGCAGCAATGCCTTCCTCGCGAAATGATCTTAACCCACGCGAGTGCAGGAATTCTTGCGATTCGTTGAGCGTCTTGCCACCATGGAGCACTTGCTTCAAATCGTCGTTGTTCTCTAGAACCTCGAACAAA
>JBDNHU010000677.1:0-4478 GCA_041688615.1 Mariniblastus sp.
AAGTGTTCCCAGAATCCGAAACTGCGACCGACCATGTTTTCCCACAGCCTGGATTGAGATTCGTGAATTCCCAGACTGCAGTACTGCCCTGACGGCAAACCATACATTGATGATCTGAGGCCTTGTTCGTACATTCCATGGCCCGCTTCATGCAAGACGCCGAAAAAGGCCGTGTTGAAGAAAACTTCATCATATCGTGTCGTGATTCGGCAATCATTAGGCCCCATTTCCGTGCAAAATGGATGAGTGGTCACGTCCAACCGCCCACGTTGAAAATCAAAGCCGATCGCGGTTGCCGCTTGAGTTGCAAACTTTCGCTGATTCTCGATGGGGAACGGACCTCGGACGACACTGCTGCTGGGACGATGTTGACTTTCGGCGATGCGTTGAATCAACGGCACCAATTTTTGCTTCAATTCCGACAGGACGATTTCTATGGCCTCGGTAGTGGCTAACGGTTCGTACTCGTCCAGTAATGCGTCGTAGCGATTACCCTTGTGACCCAGTGCGTCAGCTTGCTGCTGCTTGAGTTCAACAATTTTTCGTAGCGCCGGAAGAAAGTCTGCGAAGCAATTTTCTTTACGAGCCTTGGCCCAAACTTGCTGTCCGATAACAGTCGCTTCGGCCAAATCCTGAACCAGTTCCTTTGGCTGACGAGCAGCCCGATCTACTTTTCGACGAAGTTGTTTTAAGGTTGTATGCTGGTCACTATTGGGGTTGGGGCGCCAATCCCCATTCTCCAATTCATCTAGTAATTGGGTCCATTTTGGGTTGGTCCTTTGATTGTGAATCAAACCTGCAACGTACTTCATTTGCTGGGCACGATATTGGCCATTCATTGGTGGTAACATGGTTTGTTCGTCCCAGCCCAACAGTGCATCAATGGATTCGACAATTGCACATTCACGAGCCAATTCGCACAATTCTTGATAGGCCTTGGGGATTGTCATTTAGGGATACTCCAGAGAAGAACACACCGTCGCCCGGATTCGTCCTGTGGGCAAGGTGCGTTGTCTTGTCAAAAATAGGCAGTAAAAAGCCGCAACTGTCATTGGTCAGGTATCGTAGCATGACGCGGGCAATTCGACGTAAAAGTATTGCGTATTCTGATAAATTGTTTGGACTAACTGCATTGTGCAGCATAGGCATTCGCGACTTTTTTTACGTGGAAGTCTGGAGGATCTGGGGATAGCCTTTAAATTGTTTTCGCAAATCCGTTACCGCAAATTGGACGACTTTTCGATGGCCAATGGGCGTTAGGGGAATGGAAGTTCGTCATGCGTAAGTAATGTGCGACGCAAAGCGATTGGTTAGGTTTTCTACCCAACGCTACGGTCGTACAATGAGACTTGCGAAGATCGCGACTTGCGAAGATCGCGACTTGCGAAGATCGCGACTTGCGAAGATCGCGACTTGCGAAGATCGCGACTTGCGAAGATCGCGACTTGCGAAGATCGAGACTCGGGAAGATTGAAGGACTGCGTACAATCAGGCACGAACACTGACACATTAAGGGAAGACGTTCGCGAGCGATAAACGTTGGGTATTGACTTATTGGATCCAGGTTTCGCAAATTTTTTGTTGCCGCGTACTGATGATTGCTTCGTATCAAGAGAAGGTTTTCGGAAAACGGCTGAATTTCAAGAATGACATCGAATTCAAAAAATAGCATTTTGATTGTTGCCAACCCAAAGTCGGGATCGAAAGACCGTTCGACGTTGGTAGCCGCGTTGAAGGATCGATTGATTGAATCGGGCTTCGACGTTGAAATCGTTCATGACTTGGACTTAGTCAGAACCAAAGCTGAAGGTTTGCTTGCGGAGTCGAAACTTAGGGTGGTAATCGCCGCTGGCGGTGATGGAACGGCTGCAGCGGTGGCCGATCGTCTGAACCCGCAAGTGCCGATCGGAATCTTTCCCTTGGGAACGGAAAACCTTCTTTCGAAGTCCATTGGAATGACTGCGGATACTCAGCGATTTGCCAATGCCGTCCTGCAGATGAATTGTTGTACGATCGACGCCGCAACGGCAAACGGTAAGCTGTCGCTGATCATGATCGGTGTGGGTTTCGATGCAGAAGTCGTGCAACAGGTACACGTCGGGCGAAAAGGTCACATTACCAAGCTTAGCTACGCGTGGCCCATCTTCAAGTCTGCGTTGACTTATCAGTTTCCAAGGTTGACAATCCGGGCCTACCAATGGAACAACTTGTCTAAAAACGAATCGTTATCTGCGCCCTTGCTGCCGCTGCATGAACGAACCGCCGGGCAGGAAACCGACGACGTGAATGTTCCAGAGAAGATTAGTCGGGCGAATGTAAGCCAGCCGTACCCGGGGCCTTTGACTTGGTCGGCCCGATGGTTATTCATTGCGAATATTCCAAACTACGCCGGATCAATGTCAATTGTGCCTCATGCTCAATCCGACGATGGCTATTTGTGCGCGGCAACGTTTCGGCAGGGTGGGCGACCCGTAGGTTTGTCTTACGTGGCCAGTATCTACTTTGGTTTTCACGTCAAACTGTCAGATTATCGATCGGTTCGCGCCAAGCGATTCCTTATTACCGCCGACCAGGAAGCGTGTTACCAGATCGACGGCGATTTCGGCGGTTATCTGCCACTAGAAATCCAAGTCTTACCCGCTCGAGTCTGCTTGCTGACGCCAGCAGAATAAATGCAATGTCGCACCCTCAAAACAGGGGGTTGCCTGGCGGTGCTTTTAGGAATCGGTCGAAACTGGCTGATTCGTCGGTTATTGCTTGTCCGATTGATACAGATAAACCTCTCGGTGATTTAATTTGCACTAAACCCGAGGTTTAGGGGTTTCATCTTGCCTTGCGGTGCGAAATCGCAATACAGTAGAAATTGTGCGTCATTTGTCGGAGCGAGTTACGCTAGGAATGGTAGTAGCGAGTGGTTTTCCGCTGGTTGCAGGCAAATTTCAGCGAAAAACGATTCGGAATTGAACCAATAGCCCCCCAAATGTGTCGAATTCCTAGTAGGTAATGCGGTTAGGCAACTGTAGTACGCGTAAACCTGGGTTTTGAACGTCAAATGACACCCGTCAAATGACAAACGTCGGATGTCACTTTGATAGTAAAACCAGACACTGTATCGGTACCCCAGGTCGGGTATCGGTAAGGGGAGCAGCGGACGCCTGAAAAACGAGGAGGTGCCGAGTGATGATGAAGCCTAATTCCGCCGATGGTTTCGGCAATGATGGTATGAGCAATACTGACGCAGGCAAGCACCAAACCGCTTGGCCAAAGAGCAGTAACTGGAACGAACGACTTAAGTTGTCCGACGAAAAATCTGCGCAATTGAGTGATGCGTTGGATGTCGCTTTGGCACAGTTGGAAGAGGCGTTTGAAGATTTTATCACCGTGAATTCGACTCGGAACGAATTTCGCGAAGGTCGATAATTCATCGGCCCCGAAACAAGTGCCCGTGTACGTCGGGTTAGCACGTTGCGCCGAAGCAGACGTCCTTAAGATCAAATCTCCGATTTAGCGTTGCGGATGCCTGCTAAGGCGAGCGGCGGCTAAAAAAAACACCAGCACGCAGCGCAAGCAAGTGGATATTATCTGCCTCCGCCTAAGCTGAGTGCTTGTTTTTCGATAGGTTTTTTTCTGCGGCTCGCTAAATTTTTGCGTTCGCGGGAAAACAGCAAAGTCAGAAACCTTTAGGGGTTATTGATGCGTGAAGCTATGGATACTGTTGAGAATTGGATCGTGATTTGGCACACATCCCGGCTTTAGGTTGCCAGTCAAAGAGTTAAGAACAATCGGCGGATGCAGGTCATTTATGATCTCCATCCGTTTTTTTTGCACACTGGAATCTAATTCTCTTGTTGCTCCGAGTACGCAAGCAATCGCAAGGCGTTTAAAACGACCAAGATCGTGGAACCCTCGTGAAGCATGACCGCCCATGCCATTTGCAATCCGAGAATTGCCGCGGGAATCAATACAGCGACCATTCCTAAGCTGATCCAAATATTCTGTTTGATAATGGATCGGGTCTTGCGGCTTAAGCCAACCGCGAAGGGCAAATGATTCAGGTCATCCGCCATTAAGGCAATATCCGCTGTTTCCAATGCCACGTCCGAGCCCGCAGCACCCATTGCGATGCCGACCGATGCATTAGCCATGGCCGGCGCATCATTGACACCGTCGCCGACCATTGCCACAACCTTCGTTTCTTTCAATTGCTGTATCCGTCTGACTTTGTCTTCAGGCATCAAGTCGCCCCAGGCTTGCTGGATTCCAACCGCCTGGCCCACCGCATCGGCCACTCGTTGGTTGTCGCCTGAAATCATTATCAGTTGTTCAACACCCAAGTGTTTCAATCGACTCATGACCGACGCAGCCGTTGGCCGAGGAGAATCCATCACGCCCAACACACCAAGAAACTTGTCGCCTTGATGCACCACCATGGTTGTCCGACCTTGTGATTCCAGTTGCTTCACAATCTGCCATTGTTC
>JBDNHU010000678.1:0-1812 GCA_041688615.1 Mariniblastus sp.
ACTGCGCCGGGATTCAGCAAGCTGGGCCGAACCAGGCACCGCCTGCATCAACGCTCCTACCGACGTCACCAACAATTTTTGCGCAGATTCCACAGAAGGATCTTGCGGCCGGGCCAACAATTCATCAAAAAAACGCAGACGCTGCCCGAAGGCCCAATCCCGAAGGATCAAGTCCGGATTGGTCGCTTCTACCGAAGGGAAACAAGCCACCGAATCTGCGGGCAGGCCAAATGTTTCAGCTTCCTGCACCAACACATCCATCTGTTTATCAGTGTCGCAAATCAACAAGATGGGAACCGACAATTGCTGACGCAGTGAGTACGAATTCAGGGCTGCGGCCAGTCCTGAGAGAGACGAACCCCACACGTTCGAAACGACCACCGGATTGCGTTTCTGAACCTCTTCCAGCGCTTGAATGAATCCAGCGTCCTGGCTCCAGTTGCAAACCAATTCAGCTAAACTCAATTTGCTTTTTGCATGCGGGGTAACTTGCGGCATAACGGAAGTTATCTTGTCCAAGCTGGAAAATTAAAATGAACAAACACACTCTTGGAACCAAAAGGCCCACCCAATCAAATCAATCGCACCCCATGGCTGCCGGCATCGCTAACACAATGCCAAAAACCATCGCTGCGATCAAAGCGACTGCTCCAAGCACGCACAAGCACGCACAATCACGCACAATCACTCAATCACTCAATCACTCAATCACTCAATCGATTGACTATTTGAACTGCCTAATGCTTTGATTTTCATCGCTCAAGTCACCTGGGCCCTTGCCTTCGGATTCGTCCTTTTCCTTCGGCTTGACACCGTTTACTTTGATTTGTTCGAACTTCTCGATTACGATCTGAAGCTTTCCCTTGTAGTCCGCAATCTTACCAGTGACTTTCACCATTTTGTTCAACAAGTGCTTTGCGGGGTCTTCCACTTTGTTCTCAGCGAAAGATGCCAAACCTTCTTTCCGCAGTACGACGGTAAAGTTTTTTTCATCACGGTGGTTCTTCAATGAATTCAAGAAGCAAATGTCCTTGTCTTTCATAAAGTTAGCACCCTGAACCTCCATCACCACAACAACCTTCTTGTCGATAAAATCCTTCGCTTCGGACGGCTTAATCTCTTTTAATTCTTCCGCCTGAAACACAAACGCCATCAGGATCAATAATAAATTCATGCTGAACACCCTAAAAAGTAAATTGGGGAACACCAAAGACGTGCTGGGCCTTTGAAGTTCTGATGATCGGTCAAGTAAGTCGTCGATCAAAAAAGTCGTCGGATAAAAAATGGCCTTCGGCCGGCGAAAATGGTTGCCAGCAAACGGAGGCTGGGCGCCCGTCCAGAAATCAAGCACCTAGCTAAATAATTACACTCAAAACTTGCCCGGAATTCTTATCAAATCAACATCGCCCGGAATTCTCCAATATCACTTTGCCTCTTGCCAGCTGGCTTGCGCCAAAACAGCGCATGCGTTTCCGTAACGGGAGTCGATTTCCCATCGCCGAGTATTTCAAATTCCACTTCGTTCGTCCAACTAAGCAGCAGTCTGGAAACAATTTCCATATCTGCAACTAAACGCCAGGCAGCAAATCCAACGGTTTTGCCCAGCAATCCAACCGCCGAACAGGCTCACCCATTGTCAACAAACGCCAGCCGGTTGAATAGTCCCAACATCCGCAGGAACGGCTTTGAAAATGCAGCATAAGTCTAAAGAGGTAATCCTGCTGAGAGTAGTCCGGTCGCACTGTCGCACTGTCGCACTGTCGCACTGTCGCACTGTCGCACTGTCGCACTGTCGCACTGTCGCACTGTCGC
>JBDNHU010000679.1:0-2676 GCA_041688615.1 Mariniblastus sp.
GAAACGGAGCCTCGCGACGCTGCCCATATCGCATTGTCTGCCGTGCAAGGGATGATGTATCTGGTCACGTGGAATTTCAAGCATATACTTAACCCGCATACTCAACATCGAATCGACTCTATTTGCCGTGACGCGGGATACATTCCTGCTACGATTTGCACACCTGAACAGCTGTTGGAATCCTATGACGATGCCTAACCCGATCGACGAGATCAAACGTATTCGCCACCAGTTGGGTGCCGATGTCGACTACGATGTCCGGCGTGTGTTTGCCGAGTTGCGTGAGCTTCAGGAGACTTCCGGTCGCTCGTATGTCCAACATCCACCTCGGCGCGTCGCAAATAACAATCCGATGCACGAGAGCGGCGAAGTCACTTTTCGCGACAATTGAAAATCTCTTGTCGCCGCCTCGTGATCGGTAACGTTCGCTGCTCTAATCGTGAATCCACATTGAAATCGCGCATGAAGAAACCACGCAAACCGGCCATCGACACCGTTGGCGACCACATCGCATGGTCATACGCCAATGTTGCTCGCGCCGACGCGGCACTTCAGGGCGGATTTACTACCTACCAAAGAACCCACCACATCATTCGATCAAAGCTGTTCCACGGCCTCAAAAATGGCACTATGGCAATGCGATCGTTGTACGACGACGAACGCATCAAAATGACTGTTCCGCAGGCATGCTACTACTGTGGCTCGATGGAGAAACTGTCGGTGGACCATCTAATTCCTCGAATCAGTGGCGGTGCTGACGATTCCGACAATTTGATTTGGGCGTGCCGCTCCTGCAATAGCTCGAAACAGGGTCGTGACATGCTGGAATGGATGAAGAAGAAGCAATTATTTCCTGCGATCCTGCTTTTACGGAGATACTTGAAACTTGTGGCTCGCTACTGCGATGAAAACGACTTGATGCTAACCCCCTTGCCAGATGCGCTTCAACAAGATTTGCCTTTCGATTTGTCGCTCATCCCTCATTCGTTTCCTCCATTAACCGAACTGACACTTTGGGTTTATCCTGATGCCCCAATACAAGCTTCGTAGCCGACGCCAATCGCCTCTGCCACGCTTTCTCCTTTTTTTGTAACAATTGCAGAGCGACGAATGAATCCTGCTTTTTTTGTTGTCTGGAAACGCCGAATCAAGATTCCCTTAATTCCCGATTTCCACTTTGGGATTCCCGTACCTGAGGCACCGTATGAAAGCGTGCGATTTTCCACATTCGACGCTCGTCGAAATGGCGAAGTCGTAAAATACTCGAAAAACGTTTTCACCATGCCTGCGATTATGGGAGAATACAATCTCGTTATGTCGGGTGAACTTTTCGGGAAGCTGCATTTATTGATTATTTGCAAGCATCGTATCGTTAACTTCCATCCATTCTGCATGCCATGGAGCTTGACGGAGAACCGAGACTATTACCAAGATTACCTTAAGGTACAAACCCGTCGTTGCGAACTAGAAGGGATCCCCGAGTGGGAGGAGCAGTTTGCGTTTGGACATAACCCCGAAGATGCTTACCAATATTATCAGAATCAGCATGGCGTGGCATTTTCGCCGGATTCGGATTATATCGAAATGATCGCGCAATTCAGCTCTGAGTGCTATTGGAACCACCGTGACCATACTGCCGAACTTCCACATGATTTACTGATCGTTGGCCCAACGACGGTTGACGGGACAGACTTTGCGCGAGTGACATTTGGTCCGTTTTGCGAATCGGCTGTCGAGCCTCGCCATCGGTCGCAAACATTTGTCTCACCTGCTGAATTGGAAACATTTGGAATGCTCAAAGCTAATGCGAGAGCGTATTTTTGTCGCCCCGATGTTTATGCTCTTTTGGAGCCACATCTTGATCCTGTTTTCTGGTGTTACCAACCGGTCACGCAAGATATGATTCCGACGCCAAGCAAATGAACACCGAACAAAATGTTGCACACGGAGTCGCGGGTCGCGCGGCTTTTTGAAATCAATATCGTTCGCCGCGACCCGGTGAACATTGGCGTTATGTCTGTAACGACCGCGAAGGGAACAGTCCAATGGCAAGTCAACGCCTCGACCTTCGATCGAAGCTGCAAAGCGAAGTTGGCAGCTTTGTGTCGACACTGGGTTATTCTGGTAAACTGACCGTGTCAGCACCTTATTACCCGTATGACTCGCTAGATGGCACGGAGCCATACCCGAACCCCGACGAACCAGGCTGCTATGTCTATGCGAGCGGGAATGGCCAGGTCCAGAAAGTTGGAAAGGCGAATCGCTACCTAGGAAACCGGATCTGGGCTCCAATCGGTAGGCGGAAAAAAGCCGGTGAGACCGGCGAGCTCTACCCCCAAGCAGAAACATGGTTGAAGGAAAATCAGCCTGATATCGCGGTTTGGGCCATCGCTGTCCCCGACGAACATTGGTGGCTTGCGGCCGCACTTGAGGGTTTCTTGACAGAGCGCCTGATGCCCGCCAAAACAACACGACAGATTTAATAAGAAACAATGAAAACGGCTTGATGCCACTTTCAACGAGTGAAACGTTACTTGCTCAATTGATGCGCAGTCACGCAGGCTGATAAAATACTGAGGGCATCCTTATCGATTCGCCAGTCCCTCGATAAGCCAGACAGAAACCAATAAGGCTTTGACATCGCAGAGTGACGATAGGAACGTCGCCGATGTTCAA
>JBDNHU010000108.1:0-10400 GCA_041688615.1 Mariniblastus sp.
ACGAAAAGCCATATGTGTCGATCGAATCACTTCCTCTTCTTGTCGCGATCGATAGCCCGCCTGTTCAGGTTCAACCACAAACCGACAAACTCGATTAGCGCGAAAATCATTGGTAATCATATTCCCTTGCCAGTCCGCTGGAAAATGACGACCACTGACAATCTCTAATCCGCAATGCTTGGGACTCCCTGGATTCAAACCACCCATAATTCTTTTGGCGCCAGGCGACGTGACAAACACCGAACCCGGAAAAACATAGTTTACGCCTTCCCCATACGCTCCGTCGGTCGCAAACGATTGTCCCCACCGATCAAAACTGGTACCCCACGGATTCACAAAACCAAGACAGTAGGTCTCCAATTGCATGGAATCAGGCCGGAAACGCCAAAGCCCACCCCCGTTCATGTGGCGCACACCATACGGAGTCTCCACGTGACTGTGAATGTAGATCGATTGATTCATAAACAATGAACCGTCAGCGGCCCAGCCCAATGTATGCAATAAATGGTGAGTATCCTCGGTTCCAAATCCACTCAAAACCACGCGTTTCTGGTCCGCTTTTCCATCTCCATCCGTGTCCGACAAATGGATGAGTTCGGTGCTGTTGGCGACGTAGCAACCGCCTTTTTCGTCCGGCAATACGCCCGTCGGAATCAACAAACCATCTGCAAACACAATGGACTTGTCGACGGTTCCATCGCGGTCTGAATCTTCCAAAATCAGAATCTTATCGTTCGCCTTTTGACCGGGTTTGATGTGCGGATACACCTCGCTACCGGCAACCCACAATCGCCCGCGAGCGTCGAAATTCATTTGAATGGGTTTGGCGATCTGCGAATCATTGGCATACAAGTTCGCCTTTAAGCCCGACCCCATTACGAAAGAGGAACGTTCCACTTCGGGATCCACATCCGGAATTACGGTCAAATTACGTTGTCCAAAAAGATCCGCTTCCCCGCACATCAGTGTTAGGAAACAAACCATCGTCAAACGGCTTGCAAAGATCCTAAGCTTGACTACTTCGCTTCGGAAACGAACAACGGTCTTGCGTGCGTAATTCAAGAGACCAATACATCTATTCATGGTTTTACCAACGATTCATATGAAACGGTCGCCCTTAGCGATGAACCGCCAAGGCAACACGAAGTTTGATTTGAGAAACAAATAACCAGCCCGATCGCCTGCCACATTCTCGGTAGAACATCAGTTAACGCTGTTGAAAACGTTGCCGAATCTCGCGTTCGGTTTGCCGTACCAGCGTGTCGAAGACAGGAATCTCGACGGCATTATTACCCTGTTCATGTTTTCGAAATAAGAATAAATACGTTTCATTTTGCGGGCGGTAACGATGAAAGTACAGTTCATTCTTCTTCAGAATCAAATCAGTGGCATCAGGACTAACATCGATCGACACCAGCGGATGTCCCAACATGCCTTCGGCCAAGAACTTGCTGGCTTGCTTGCGCCCTGCATCGGACAATTGCACGCCATTTTCCGTTCGCCGAACCGGCAATGCTTCGCTGTCGTTTATCTTTTGATGCAAATCTATCAACGGCACTTGCCGTTTCTCAGAGTAAATGCGAATCGCGTCGCAATATTTTTGCAAGTTCTGATTGGCGGATTCCATATTTGGCAAAGGCTTCCCCAAAGTCTCAAACGGAGGTGGCGTTACCAAAACAACCGTCGCCCCCAACGACTGGACCATTCGGCACCCAATGTCTAGCTGTTGGGAAAATGCTGCCAAGCCCGCAGGCCCCGAAAACGATTCATTGGCACCGTAACCGACCAAGACCACGGTAGGTTCGGTGCGAATCAAATCGTCTTGCAATCGATTAAAACCGTCCCTGGGCTGTCCGAAAACAGCGCGAGCGGTGCCCCAAACGTCGTCGCCATTCCAGCCCAAGTTTCGTATTTGAAATTCTGCGCCCGAAAGTTCACGATACAAGGCCGCTTCCAACGAACCATCATATTGAAGTCGTTCGATGAAGCCCGAACCGATCAACGTCAGGCGATCCGAGGGCAGCAATGCAAATCTTTCCTGAATTGCACGCTTAGCCGCTAAGATGGTTTTCTGTCGCACCTGATTATCGTCCACTTGCCCTTTCCATGGTGCAGTCTGAGTCAAACCGCCCAGATCAACGGGTGCTTTCCATTGGGCATCGTCAAACGCCAGGCCCGTCCAATCCGCCGACGCAATCTGCGACACTTTCCAACCACCGAAAGAACCCGTCGAAAAGTCCTGACGCTTTCCAGTTTGGTCGGCAATCAAAACTTCGGCCACCAAGCCGCCGGGGCTATCTGCGTCGTTCGTGGCCTCAATGCAAATCACATTCTCTTTTTGCATCAATGAAGTCACCTCATAGCGATCACGGTCTTGCCATTGATCACCGCTTCCGACCAAACGATCATTGATGAACAATCGATACCGATTGTCGCAGCTAACTGTAATGATCGCTCGCTCGGCTTTTTCCGCTAAGGGAAAAATAAGTCGAAAGAAACGGGGTGCTCCACTGGTTGACTCAACTGCCGACGCCTCATCCCAGACCCAATGCCCTCGATTCTCCAACTGGGTCTCTTGGATCGGCTGGGTTTGACAATAGGTGTTACTCACGGGCAGCGCAATCAATGCCACCAACCAAATCAACCGCCGTAAACGCCTTGCACGCCAACCGCAACCAATAATTGTGGAGATACCATTTGTTTGATGTTGCATAGGTCTGTCTGTCATTCGTATGGATTGGAAAGAGTTAAATAATTATCCGAAATCGCGAGGCATCCCGAAGCTGACCGTCCGGTTATCATCAAGCCACGGCCGAGCAACACTTGCCCAACCACCCACTTGACCTGGTCAAAGACTATCATCAAGGGCGACAAGTTTCAGCAGCCAATAGAATTAAAAACGCGAAACTGCCGCGATTGCAACGCCGCGATTAGGCATTTGCAACCCGATTTCATGAAGCCTGGTCGTTGTCCACTTGCCCCCGGTGACTGAACATCATGATCTAGGATTATAATCCTTTTCACCGGCCAAGCGAATCCGATCAAGGGATTGGCTGCCGTATCACATCATTCCCGATCGCTGTACCGCTTGCAGCGACTTGACTGGCTGGCATTACGGATTGATTGCTGTGGCAAATTGTCGTAGCAAATTGTCCAGCCCCACTGACCGCCTAGCGATCCAGTCCAACGCACCAGAATTTCAAGAGCCTTAGGCCCGACCGATGGAACTACATCACATCAACGACGAAGCGATCTTGCGTTTTCGAACGGCAAAACGCGAAATCGATTTGACGAAACCAGTTGGAGTTATCGACGAAGCAGAAGCCAACCTGGACGGGTCGCTTGCCCAAACAACCACGGTCCTGCTGGCAGGCAAAGAGTGCCCTTTTCGTTGCTTGATGTGCGACCTGTGGCAACACACAATTGATGGCCCAACGCCCAACGGCGTGATTACTCAACAACTGAGTGTCGCCTTGGACCAAATCAAGCACCGCGACACCATCAAACTGTACAACGCCAGCAACTTCTTTGACCCGAAGGCGATTCCACTGAGCGATTGGAACGATATTCTGTCACTGCTGTCCCCATTCCAAACCGTTGTTGTCGAAAACCACCCCAACTTGATCGGCGATCGAACCATTGAATTTTCGCGGCGACTCCATGGAAACCTACAAGTTGCAATGGGGCTAGAATCTGCGAACCCAAAAACGTTGAAACTGCTAAACAAAAGAATGACCGTCGATGATTACGCGAAGGCGTGCCGATTGCTGGCCGAAAACAATATCCAAATCCGAACTTTCCTCTTGATCCAAGCACCTGGGGTCACGGCAGATCAAGCCCAAAGCGAAACACTCGACAGCCTTCGCTTCGCGTTAGATAACGGTTCAATTGTCAGCACTTTGATTCCCACTCGTGCAGGCAACGGAATCATCGATCACTTGGTACAGCAAGGGCATGTCAGTCTGCCGACCCTTGCAATGATTGAGCAAATTTTTGCCAAAGCGATCGAAATGGCCAAGCCTTATCAGCGAATTGTACAAGTAGATCTTTGGGATCTGGAGAACTTCTCGACTTGCCAACATTGCTTCCCCAACCGCAAAGAACGACTTGAAAAGATGAATTGGCAACAAAGCTGGCAGCCGGTCATCCACTGCAAATACTGCGCGTGCCAAACGCTGTCCGATCTGGCATGAACCTGGCAACACTCCACATGCCCGCAACAAACATACTCAAACCCAGGAAGCACGGTTTAGGCGTCGGCGGAAGGGCTTTCAGTCCTGGGAAATCATTGCCCGCAGATGCTCAAGACGCTCACGTGAAAACGATTAGCCAAGGGAATCGCCCACCGATTGGCAACTGATTCTTTTCGACCCAATCATTGCTCAATCCACGAATTGTCAAATTATTGATTTAGTAAACGCACGAAAATTCGGTTACGATAAGTAACACAAGAAAGCGAACGGCCGCTTGAAGCAGTCGCTTGCTCGATTGCCAGCGAGTAGATTCACCTGAATTTCAGCATGCGTGGGTGAAGTAATTGGGAATCGACTGGCTGTGAAGATCGCCCCAACGTTCAAAATCTATCGCGAAGAACCAATGCCTGGAACGCCCTCAAATCATCGGCCAAAGCCCGCGAAAAAACCACATGTCCGCAACGTCCATCGCGACGAACTGCTGTTGCCCCCTGCAAAACCGGCGGCCCAGCGTAAGACCCAAGTCGCGAAGAAGTCGTCCCAGCCCAAGTCCGGCATAAAGCAGAAAGCAATTTCCAAACCGGCAAGGAACGTCGCCACCAAGGTGAAGTCTATTTCAGTAAAACAGACAGCCGCGGGGTCTTCAAAAAAGCCGAAACGACGTGTCACCAAAAAGACCCGTTCAAAAGCGGGTAAAGCGGTACCAGTCGCTACAACCCAAGCGTTCAACTGGACCGCCGCCAAAATAAAACTCTTGGGGACCATGTCAGATAGCCGCTTGGCTGAACGACTGAAGATTGGATCAACTACCGTTTTCAAAAAACGAAGGGAATTGAAAGTTCCTCCATTTGGGGAAGCCCGCGAGAAGTCACGCCTCAAATGGAAAGCCAAACATTTGAAGTTGCTGGGGACGGTATCCGATGAACACGTTGCGAATTTGGTGGGCGTTTCCGTTTCGACAGTAACCACCCATCGCAAACGACTAGGCATCCCTTCGATCCGCCAAACCAAAGGGCAAAAACTTGGCCGAGCCCCTCGGAAATGGAAAGCCTCGGAAATCAAACTGCTAGGTGTACATCCAGATGGTTGGGTTGCGAAGAAATTGAAGATGGGACGCAGACATGTTTATGCTAAACGTCTGGAACTAGGGATCGCATCAATGACCCAACAGACCAACGAACAAATTTGGACCCCCGCGAGAATCGAAAACCTGGGGATGGTCCCCGACAGCGTATTGGCTGAAGAAACGGGGCTAAGTATCGCCGCAGTCTCAAGCCGACGAAGTCAATATAAGATCCCAGCCTTTCGAGATCGTCAGCGAAGTCTAAAACAGACAAGTCCAAAACGGACCAAGGGTTCGACCGCAACAACGCAACCACGTTCAAAAGCGAAAACCATCAAAACAGCGAAAGGCACATTGCAGAGAAATGGCAGCGCAAAGAAAGCCACTCCCAAGGGCCACTTGAAACCGTCAAATAAGAAAAACTAGCAGCAAGCGACATTGCAACAAGATGCACCAAATCAACCAAGCACCAACGGACAGGCTTCACTGACCTTGGGTTCCTGTAAGGTGCGCTGCTCCCGGCATCAAAGCGTTAGAATCTGGGCCGAATAATTCGGGTCACGGAATCCGGGATGTAGTATGCGGGCTAGAGTATTCTGGCCAAGACATTTTGGTTCGGGTGATCAATCTTGGGTAGGTTTGCCTAGTCCTCGATATTCAATTAACTTCACTACTGGGAATTCACTCAACTGCTTCTGAACACTGGCAATTCTAATTTGATCATTCTCGGATAGCCTCATGATCGTGTGGTGCTTGGCAACTGCAGAAAAGATATCACCATCTTTGGTCTTCAATTCCAAGCGAACCTGCGTCGGCATCCAGCCTCGCTTGCGAATCGCTTGATTGAGTTGCAATCTGGCAAAAGGAGGCATTTTCCTACTGTCGGTCACGTTCAGACGCGCCGCCCAATCGGCAAATTGATAGTAGCTAACCAGACTTTGGGTATCATCGCTTGCATTTCCTTTGCACCGATACGTCAGCCTTGGGCTGGACAGAACGATTTCTTCATTCGTGTCGTCGAAGGATGCGTTTAAGGTTGGCTCCAAAAGGAACAGGTCCTTTGCTCGCATCGCTTCGGACGCTTTCATTGCCGCTGCCATTCCCAGCAATTCAATGTGTTCCACTTCCATTTGTTGCTTTTGCTTTTGATCAAGCAAAATAATACGCTGCTGACTTCGATCAAAAACAACAACTTCTTCCACCTGAAACTTTGGCTCGCGATTCTTCGCGACCGAATAGTCATCCTGGACCATCAAAAAGTCGTAAACCAACGCATCGTCAAACAGCGTCAAACTTTTCGAAACAGGCGTTGTCTCTCCTCGGACAGAAACCTCGGTTTCAACTCGCATTTGCTGCGCCCAAGCGCAACTAGCTACGATCGAAATCCCAATTGACACACAACAAAAGATCAACTTTGTGAACATGAATCCATCCTAACAGGACTATTTAAACGCCCGATTCACTTAAAACCTAACCGCGATCAAGTCACCGCAATGTCTGTAAAGTGCACTTGAAGGCCCAACTTGTCGAATCCAGCCATCTTTGGGTCGTTACCCTGCCTGTGTTACCAAAAAAACTAAACCGATGTAAAGACATATAGCCAGAATTATCATCTACTGCCTCAGGTTTTCTGGCTTAACACTAACGGAAACCAGCCGCGATTGCGGTGGCCTAACCCCAAATCGATTCGCCAATGACTGCGTTGCAGGCTAGGGGAAACCGGGCGGAAAACTGTCTATAGTTACAGTCTCGATTTTGGTATAACATCAAGCTCACAGTCACCGCCGCTTCATTGATGCTGATCTTGCGGCTTGAGTCCTCCGGTACTTTCAACCGCAGTCGTTGCGGGTAACTGAAGCCGCATTGCGAAGTTGAAGCCGATTCGAAGGTGCTGACGGGTCCTCTGTAAGGCCGCAAGTCTCATCCAGACTGGTTGCCGAAGAAAACACCGCTTGCACTGAATATCGAAGTGATTCGGAAAGGATTTGGTTTAGGCGAAATTATGGACATGCTACGCAGGTCACTACCGATCATCGCTTTAGCTATCACTTATTTCTTAGCTGCGGAGTTAGGTCAGTTACTTTCCCTAGAGAATGACTTCGCGACGTTTTGGCCGGCAGCTGGGGTTGCCGTTTGTTTCTTTCACATTCTTGGGCGTTCTTGGTGGCCTCACTTGCTGGCGGCCACTGCCGTTGCCACCCTAACGTCTGATGTCGTTTTTCATAACAAAACCATTTGGATCAGCTCTGGTTTCTGGGTTGCTAATTCCACCGAAACGTTAGTAGCGGCGACACTAATGCTTACCATTTCTCGTTGGAATTTCTCCAATGACGACACTTTCCTTCGGGCTCAGTATGTCGATCGCAGTTCGATTTTAGAATCATGGCAAAAAACGTTTCTGTTCATTTTGATTCCCTGTTCAATGGCCACAATGGTCGGCGCTGTTTTGGGCGCAAGTGTTTTGTCAGTCGCGTTTGGTGAAAGTAATTTTGGCGAACTCTTCCTCCTTTGGTGGTCCGCTGATGCCGTTGGCATGATGGTCGCTGGATCAATCGGGATTACGATCTATTACGAATTGGGGAAGTCACGGAAAATTTTCCAGGACATCCCGGTGGTCGTTTGCGCTCTACTTCTCCTCAGTTCCCTTGCGTTTTATGTCTTTACGCTGCAACAACAGCCCATCGTTTATCTCGTTTTTCCACCGTTGTTTTTCTTGGCCATCATGGGAGAAAAAACGGCTTGCATTCTTGGACTATGCTTGGTGGCAATCATCAGCGTCTGGGGGACCTCACGAAACTACGGAGCGTTTTCCAACCTGGATGGTATTCACACTCAGGCCTTTTGCCTCCAGCTTTACTTGACCGTATGCTCTTCTTCGGTGTTGTCATTCACCGCTTATGTCCAGCAACAGAAACAAGCGGAATTTCAACATCGTTTGCAACTACAAACGATCCTAGACTCCTTAGACGCGCAGGTATTCTTAAAGGACACTAAAAATCGAATCCTTCGCGCCAACCGTGCCGCGGCCCAAACTTTTGGGTTAACCGTTGATGAGATCGCTGGAAAGAACGCGTCCCAATTATTCCCGCAGGAACATGAACAGCTTTGGGAAGACGATAAACGCTTGATCGCCAGCGGAAAGGCTTGGCACGGGTATCCACAATCGTTTCAACTGCCCAACGATCGAATGTTTATCGTTGAATCACACAAAGTTCCATTTTTCGACGACAACGGAAATGCCATTGGATTGGTCGTTGTGATGAATGATCTTACTCAACTGCGTCAAGCTGAAGCGGGGCAAGCAAGACAAATCCAACGCTTGGACCGTATCACTGCCTCGGCAACGAAAGTAACCCAAGCGATGCAAGAGGGCTCTGGGGGACAGCTGCAACTCCTCAAAGTCATTGCTGACACGTTTGATTGTTCACAAATCGTCTTGCTGACGTTTCAACATTCGATCGGCGTCCATTGGCGATCAACCAAATTCCACGACTCGGGACAGGTGGTCGCAAAAGAGGTCTGTGCTGGGCAGATCGACCCATTCTACGAGACACTGCTGGAACCATTACAAACAAAAGCACTGGCCCTTCCCGACGTACCCACGCCGTTTGGCGACCTGACGAAACTGGCAGTGGGCGGACTTCAGTTCGAAGGGCAAACACAAGGTATCTTAATCGTAGGACTTGCCAACAAGGACTTTTCCGAAGATGACCTTGACCTGCTGCAGCGTATTTCACAACTCATTTCACCTGCGATTTTTGCCGCCGAACGGATTGCCGAAGAACAACATGCCAGACGCCAGGCTGAAATGAATTTGGCCAATAGCCGCCTGGAACTTGAACGACTTTCAAAGATTAACACCATTGGCGAAATGACCGCAGGAATCGCTCATGAACTAAACCAGCCACTGACCGCGTTGATCAATTTCACCGATGCCACTTATACCATCGCTCAGGCAGACATTACCGCCGAATCCATAAATGAAATTCGGCACCTAACCAAACGTTCCAGTGAACAAGCCTGTCGTGCGGCTGATGTCCTAAGAAGCGTTCGGCAACTAATCAAGCAAGCAACTAGTTCTTATCAGCAGATCGAAATACTATCGCTGCTGCGAGAATCCAAACACTTAGTCGCCGATCGAGTTGAAGGCACTGACGCGTCGATTTCGATCCAATGTGACCAAGATCATGTTTATTTGGATGCCGATCGAGTACAGATCCAACAAGTTGCAATCAATTTGATGCGAAATTCATTGTTATCCTGCAAGGATGCCAGCGCCCCGAAAATCATAATCCTAGTCGAAGCAGGCCAAAGCGATGTGACGCTCCAGTTCATCGACAACGGAACTGGATTTTCAGAGAATCAACTCAACCGTTTGTTCGATGTTTTCTTCAGCACGCGGCGTAACGGCTTGGGATTAGGCCTAAAGATTTGCCGGTCAATTGTGGAACTGCATGGCGGTAAAATCTGGGCCAGGAATCAACCCAATGGCGGCGCAGTGGTCGGCATCGAACTACCAAGACAGCAAACAACTATGGAAAAAGCAGCATGAGCCCATTGTCGATCGATCCAGACATGAGAGGTGAACAATACACTTTGTCCGTTTTCGTCGTGGATGATGACCCAGACATTCGGGAATCGGTCGCGGTTGCTTTGCGACCGTTAAAAGTCCCGGTCGAATGCTTCGCCTCGGCCGAGCACTTCTTGGAAAACTGGAACGGCCCTAAACCGGGATGCCTTTTGCTGGACGTGAGGATGTCTGGCATGAGCGGGATCGAACTGTACCAACAATTGCTGCCAGAACACTCTTATCTAAGCATCATAATCGTTACCGCCCATGCAACCGTTTCCATGTCCGTCGATGCGTTAAAAAAGGGTGCCACAGATTTCTTAGAGAAGCCCTACGCTCCCAACACGTTAAGGGCGGTGGTGGACCACGGAATGAAACTTTCGTGCGTAAAATGGCGAGAACTATTAAGGAAGAAGGAGTACCAAAAGTTGCGTGACCCTCTGTGCCAAGATAGCTGAGACAACATTGAAGTTTCTAATTAAGCTTGAGGGCTTGGAGAACTTTGATGTCAGATCCTGGAAAAAAAGCAGATAAAATATCGTCGGAAGTATCGGAACGTGCCACTCGCCGCCGT
>JBDNHU010000680.1:0-6172 GCA_041688615.1 Mariniblastus sp.
CACGTTCGACCCCCGGAAACGCAGAAAGCCAGCCGCCCACTAAGCCGATGCCTTATGCGCTGCGCAGCAGCGAAGCACTAATTCGTCTGAACGACCAGAAGATCAGTTTGCGTTTGAACAATGAAGATCTGCGAGCTGTTCTGGAACTAATCAGTGTCGAATCGGGTTTGAGTATTCTGCCCAGTGAAAACGTGACTGGAACGGTGACCGCAAATATTAGCAACGTTACCGCGCGAGAAGCGTTGCAAGCGATTCTATTTAGTACGGGCTTTCAAATTCTAGATCGTGACAACTTTGTTTTCATTGGTACGCCCGAAGACTTTATTCGCATGGAACGGGTTTCCCAGGTCGCTGAAACCAGGGTTTATCGTCCTTGTTTTGTGAGTGCAGCAGAGTTGAAACAATTGATCGAATCGCAGCTGACCGATGGCGTTGGCAGCATCATGATCACAAGTTCAACCGGCGGGGGCCTGCAGTCGTCCGGTGCAGGTTCTGGTTCGTCATCTTCGACGGGAGGCAGTTCGTCCGGTGGAAGCAGCGGTCGTTCGATCGAAGGTTACACTGGAAATGATATTTTGGTCATCAGAGACATGCCGTTGACGTTGCAGCGACTGGATGTAGTGATTCGTCAGGTCGATGTGCCGCCGTTGCAAGTGGCAATTGAAGCGTTAATTCTGTCGGTCAAGTTGGACGACCAGCATCGATTGGGTGTCAATCTTGAACTGTTGCGTGGCAATGGTGTGCGAGTGGTCAGTGGTTCATTGCCTGGCACTTTAGATAGCCTGGAAACTGGGCAAGGTCTATTGAGTTTGGGTTTTCTTGACGCTCATGTTGGCTCCTTTCTGGCGGCTTTGGATGATATTGGCGAAACCAATGTGATTGCCGCCCCACACGTCCTGGCATTAAACAAAATGCCGGCCGAAATTTTGATTGGTGAACAAATCGGTTTTGCCAACACCACCGTAACGCAAACCGCAGCGACACAATCGATTCAATTTTTAGAAGTCGGTACTCAGTTGCAGATCTTGCCACATGTCAACGATGAAGGCATGATTCGGTTGGAAATTCACCCGGAAGTATCCACCGGTACGGTTCGTTCGGTTGGCGATTTGGCCCTGCCCGAGAAAACGGTCACTCAGGTGACCACCAATGTGATGTGCCGTGACAACGAGACGATCATTATTGGAGGACTGATTCGCGAAGAAACGGACGATGTCCATCGGGGTATTCCTCTACTCGGAAAGATGCCGATTTTAGGTCCATTTTTCCGTAGTCGTCAGCGAAATACGACTCGTGAAGAATTACTGATTTTGTTGACGCCACACGTTATTCGCGATCCGTCGGATGCGTTACCTGATCCGCGAATTGTGGAAGGCTTTGTGGATCGACGTGCCGAAGACTTCCGCCCTGAACGAAAGAATTGGTTTGTTCGTAAAAAAGAGGCAGATCGCTACTACAATTTGGCATCCAATGCCTTTGTTTCTGGAAACTATGACGTCTGTCAACGTTATGTTCGAATCGCTCTGGATTTGGATCCTGAGAATCAGAACGCCTTGTCCTTGATGGAATCTTGCATCCGCCGAGGCGAAATGGAATCTGAAGCCGGGGACAATTACATGCCCATCGACCAGGACGTGTCGAACTTGCCCAACTCGGAATTCGAATCGTCAGCGGTCACCCCTGCGGATCCTAGTCAAAGCAGAACGGAAGCACGCCCTCAGGTAGACCAGGCCAGCTATAAACAGCAGGCCTCGGTGCAACAGACCTCGGTGCAACAGACCTCGGTGCAACAGACCTCGGTGCAACAGACCTCGGTGCAACAGACCTCGGTGCAACAGACCTCGGTGCAACAGGCTTCGGGACAACTGCCCATTTCGCAACCCGATCGCCTTCAAGGCAATGAAGGTTTGGGAGTGCCTGCTGCGGTTCATTCTCCATCGCATTTGCCACAAAGACCGGCCACAAAACGCACCGGCTCGCTGTGGGGCGCGACACGTCAGTAAATTCTAGCGGAATCGCAACATCCGAAAACGGGCTCACCCAAACAAGGCTTAATCGCGACTGGACGTGAATCTCATTGGGCAGCCGTCGGTGAAGATTTGAGGTGAATTCACAAGCGACCGACGTCAAATTTTGCCCAAATCAGGTACCGCCCGTCGCCTCAGTAAAAGGTTGGGCGTGTCAGGCTGTCAGTGTCCGCGACGGCGCTCGGAAACCCTGCGACCGGTCGCCATTGGAACGCTGTGAGGCAACCGAAATTTTCCCGCTCCGGCAACTGTTTGGTCTTTCGGACCGCGAGCCATGAATGCGTTGGAGCGGTCTGGATGCGCGGTCGGCGCGCAGTGAATGCCTTTGATTTAAGAGCGGAAATTGCGAAACACTCGAAAACGATCCGAAGCAGATCTTTCGTGTGATTGGTGGTTAAAGAGTCGGTTGTTTGAGTGGTCGGCGAAACCGCGCGGTACCCACTAGCGGCGGGGCAGTCGGTCCATTAAAAAACGTTTGAACTATCACGCTGACAGTCCAAACGTTTGGCTTGGATTATTATAGATTGTGGGGCGCTATTGTCCTGGTTATTTGTCCGAATTATCTTTTAAAGTTGAGCGAGACATTCTCTTCGGGCGGTCCGTCATCGCAGGAGTCTTGTAGTCAAAATTGGCGCCCATCAACGCTTCTAACTTCTTGCGTTGGTTTGGCTTTAATTCATCAAGCAGTTCTTCCTGAGCCTTCTTTTTCATGACTTCATATTTTTCGTCCAGTTCCTTCTTTAACTCTTCCGCCTTCTTCTTCAAGGCTTCTAGTTGTTCCTCGTTCATTTCCAACTCTTCCATGACTTCCTTGCTGCTCAACACGCCAACGGCACCTGCTTGCTTCATCCGGATATGAAGTGCCAACTGCTTCAGGCGTTCGACTTGGGAAGGAAGCAACATCTGTTGCAATTCGGAGTCGATGGCGGCCCGCTGTTCCTTGATGGTTTCGCCTAGGTCTTTTGCTTTGCTGGGGTCGAAGCCCGAGGTTATCATTTCATTGATCCGGGACTTCAGGTCTTTTTCCAAGCGATTGCGGGCTGCAGAGATCTCTTCAAACTGGTCGTCCACGATTTCCAGTTCTTCCCGAACCTCGGGAAGGTTAAGCAAGCTGCTCCAGTTATTGGTGTCCACCATCGGGCTCCGCATTGGCATGATCATTTGGTTGCCATCGGAACTGAAGATTTCGACCGATCCAAAGACGGGGCCGTCGGCGCCGATTTGCGCGCCAGCCGACATGACGATCGTTCCACCCACTGTAGGTTCCCCGTCTTGCTGTGTTTCGCTTTGGATCGATCCGGGGGTAGAAAAAACCACCTGCGCTGCAGTTTGTGTTTGAGATACAAAAGTAGCCGCGGTCAATGCAGCGGCAGTCACCATGCCGCCTACCATTCGTCGTGCAGAATTACTCATACCGAAGGTTTCCTTGAGAATTGAACTTGGGAGTTGAAAATGGGTGGTTGAAAAACGCTGCTTGCCTGCGATTAGTGCCGTTGAGAAGTACTTCCCCAGGACGCGGTCTAAGGTGTACTACGAAAATGGCGTCTGATCTTGCATCGGATCCCAAAAGAAACAATTGAATTTAACCTGGTCGCGGAATTCGATTCAGTTGGGCCAGTGTGTCAGGACCAGTGTGCCAGAGTGAGTGTGCCAGAGTGAGCGTGCCAGAGTGAGTGTGCCAGTGCCTAAAAAAACGGGTTATCGAGCGCCTTTTTCAAGGTCCCGATAACCCAATGTGTTTGCCCAATTCGTCCAGGACCAACGTCCACTGAAGGCTGGCGTTTGGATTGGCGTTGGTGAGGTTTACTTGGTAGGTTCAAACTTAAAGATGTGACCTGATGGATCACTAAAGTAAACTTCTCCGTCGGCATCGGTTCCGAACGTGATCACCGGTACATTGTTTTCAAGTGGGAATTCGTAATGTGCAACGACTTTTTCTTCTTTCTCGTCGTACTTGATTCCCCACATTTTTCCGGCAACATAGTCCGCGAAAAGGTAGACACCAACTAGTTCTGGGATCGCTTTGCCTCGGTAAACCACGCCACCGGTAATCGATTTGCCAATGTCATGATGGTATTCCCAAATGGGATCCACAAGCTGATCCGATGGACCTGAGCCGTTGCGGCCGAATGGATGCATTGCTTCACGTTCGCTCCAGCCGTAATTGCCGCCGCGCTTGATGATGTTGACTTCTTCCCACAGATCTTGGCCAACGTCTGCCGCCCAGAGATTCTTGGACACAGGATCGAAAGAAAATCTCCACACGTTTCGCAGGCCATACGCCCAGATTTCAGGTCGAGCGTTTTCTGTGTCGATGAATGGATTGTCTTTGGGGATGGAATAGTTCTTACCGTCATCCTGGTTGTCGACATCAATTCTTAAGATCGAACCCATCAGCGTGCTAAGCTTTTGACCGTTTTTAAACATGTCATTTCCGCCACCGCCGTCACCCAAAGCAATATACAAATATCCGTCGGGCCCAAATTCGATCGTTCCGCCGTTGTGATTCCAGGCCGGTTGAGGGACTTCAAGCAATTTCATCTCGGACGCGGGATCGATTTTCTTTGGGTTATCTTTCATTCGGTTGAACCGACTAATCACCGAAGTGCGTGGGTTCTGGCTGCTGGTATAAAAAATAAATAGTTGGCCGTTATCTTTAAACTTAGGGTGGAAGGCCATCCCTAAAAAGCCTTCTTCGTTTTCGCGATCTTTGTAGCTCACCGACTGGGCAAAATCAAACAGGACTTCGCCTTCGCTAACTTCCGAATCGGTGGGATCGATCGAATAGATCACGCCATATTGTGATGCGATATAAAATCGGCTGGTGCCATCACCGGCGGCACACATGACGATCGGACGTCCGATCTCCAAACTGGGAAACGCGGCAACGATTTTCACAGGCAGTTTCTGAGTCTCAACTTTGGGATTTCCACAAGCCTCGGCTTTGGTGTGGTCAATGCTAGATTGAGCTTGAACTGTGTGGTTGAAAATGGCGGCACCTAAAGTAACGCCGACCAAACCCAAAGCTCTTGCGATACCGTTGGATGGGCGAAACACATTTGAGAAGAATGTTAGGGCGCGGGGAAAACGGAATTCCATGGAACCTTGACTCCAGCTTGCACTTGAGGAAAACAAATCGTAACGTCACCAAGGCAAAGCCAATTTGCCGAATTTGGATCGGGACATAGCTTCACATTATACTCGTCGGCCAGGTATTGCGCAGCCCAAGTTCAAGGCAAATCAAGATGACTTTCAATCCAAAAGCGGGACCGCGCAAGGGTCCGTTTCCCCTTTTGCTAGCACGCCCAAACCACACTTTTGACCCATTTTGCGTTCGGCCACGGTTGAATCAACCTCCACTTAGATGACACTTTCTGCAAAGCGGATCGCCCCGGAGATGTCAAACGTGTGCTCTTGGGGCCAGTTGTTGACCTAGTGACTAACAATTTGCTATAGGCCAGTTCCGATTGGCTTGATAGATTTAGGGCCGGTGTGTCAGGAGGACACGCGGGTTTTCGTTTTCACATTGAAAATAATCAGGGAAGATTTATGACGGCGTTGCTTAAACCACTGTTTTTTCAAACGGCTGCCGTAGCATTCGTTTCGCTTGGTCTGTTTGCCGCTGGCGCTGCGGCACAGCAGTTGACGACCGGGCAACGGGCAGACACGCAATCCGCAGATACGCAATCCGCAAATACGCAATCCGCAAATACGCAATCCGCAGATCCGCAATCGGCATTTGGGCAGAATCAAGTTGGGCCACAATCGCCAACCGCCCAGACACCCATGCAGACGGTTCCAATCAACGCACCGGCTGGCTTTCCCTTAGACCCCAAGTTGGAAGGCTATGTCGACGGCGTGCTTGGCTACTGGGAAACCTCAAGTAGCCAGGTGGAACGGTTGCGATGTCAATTCAATCGTTTTAATTACGATTCTGGTGTTTGCAACTACGTTGATCCTGCGACCGGGCAAATGGTTCCCCATGAGATCGCTGGAGGTCAGATCCAATACGAAAATCCGGATCGAGCCATCATTGCGGTCGATAAGAAGCGAATTGCGCTTCCACCCAGCACTGCCAATCCGACACTTGATTATCGTGACGTCGACGGCGCGACTATGGAAAAGATGAAGGAACGTTATGTATC
>JBDNHU010000681.1:0-10413 GCA_041688615.1 Mariniblastus sp.
GGTGGCGGATTCGGTGGTGGCGGTGGCGGACTGGGTGGCAACTTCGGTGGAGTTGGTAACTTAATCGGCCTTGGTATTGGTGCTTGGGCGTTGACTGAAATTATCGACTCGGTTGATAACAACAACAACCGCATCCCAACTCCGGTTCCAGTGCCTAATCCTCCTGCTCCGATCAGTGGTTACACATGGGTTTACCTGTAGTCTTAACTGGTAGATTTAAAAGTCACATTAGCCTCGGTTTCCGAACCGAGGTTTTTTTGTGTACTTAGGGCACCCACCTTGCCTCCTGGTTAATTTCGGTAATATTGGTACTTTGACGACTTTGAGTTTGTCTGTGGTTGGGACCTAGGATAATTTTAGATTTTTGACAAAGTATTCGGGAGAGATTAATGGTTAGTTTGAAAGTGAAATTTGTTGCGTTGTTTTGTGCAGCCATAGCCGCTGGCACAATGTCGCCGGCCGACGCCGAGGCATCTCTTAACCTATTTGGCTGCAACAAGGGTTGTAGCCCCGCGCCTGTGGCATGCGTTCCAACTTGCCCACCTCAACGGACGGTTGTGAAGAAGTATCGGGTGGTCAAGATTCGATTCAAAGTGCCTAAGAAGGCTGCTGTTCGGGTTGTAGCACCGATACAAATTTGCCCACCGGTAGCTATGCCTTGCTGCCCGCCTGTAATGGTTCCTTGTTGCCCACCTGTCATGGTTCCTTGTTGCCCACCTGTCATGGTTCCTTGTTGCCCACAAGCTTGTGCACCGATCAACCCTTGCCCACCGGTAGCAAGTTGCTGTAACTAGGCCTTTCATCGTTTTGTGCTGGACTGTCAGCGGGTCCATTTCCGACAATTCGGATTTTGACGAAAAATATGGCACGGTCGAACTTGTTCGACCGTGCCTTTTTCGTTCTTGTTGATTCAACTACCTATAGGAATGCTACAGTTGCGAAGGTAGGTTTAGCGGTTGCGTGAAGCCGCGTCGCTGCTATCTTTAATTGCATAGTAAGCAACTTTGGATACCAATTCCGTCCATCGAAAGATCCAAACCAATGGCAAAGTATCTAGTCACCGGTGGTGCCGGTTTTATCGGGTCCTCTATCGCAGAAGCCTTGGTACGCCGAGGTGATTCGGTTCGTATTATTGACAATCTCTCAGCGGGCAAACTGGACAACATGTCAACGTTTGCCAGCGACGTCGAGTTCGTGCAAGGTGACGTTGCCGATCCCGATGCGGTCACCCAGGTGATGAAGGGAATCGATATCGTCTTTCATCAAGCGGCGTTGGCCTCGGTGCCGCTTAGTGTGGAGAAGCCGTTTGAAGTGAATCGAGCTTGTGTTGATGGAACCTTGAACATCTTGGACAAGGCAAGAAGAGCCGACGTTCGACGGGTAATTTATGCTGGATCTAGCAGTTGCTACGGCGACCAACCTTTTTCGGCGAACCGAGAAACCGACGCTATCCAACCGCTTTCCCCCTACGCCGTTGCAAAGCTAGGTGGGGAACAGTATTGCCGTGCGTTCTTTGAAACGTTTGGCTTGGAAACTGTGACCCTGCGTTACTTCAACGTATTCGGTCCAAAGCAGGACCCTGAAAGTGTGTACTCGGCTGTGATTCCGATTTTCATCTCAAAGATCCTGAGTGGTCAACGCCCAACGATCTACGGCGACGGGCACCAAAGCAGAGACTTTACTTACATCGAAAATGTAGTTCTGGGCAACCTACTGGCGGCTGAACACCCGGCGGCTGCGGGAAAGTGTTTTAACATGGCCAATGGTCGCTCCACTACATTGAATCAACTGATGTCTGGACTAAACGCAGCCTTAGGGACCGACGTTCAACCGATTTACGAAGCATCTAGGCCAGGCGATATTCGCGACAGTATGGCTGACATTTCTCTTGCCAACCGTACCCTTGGCTATTCACCGTTGGTGGGCTTGGAAGAGGGGCTGAAGAAATCGATCGAGTATTATCGGGCGTTAGTCACGGCCTAAAAATGCTGCCCCAGTTGCGAACCCCTTCACTCGTTTGATTCAATCTGTGTGAAATCAAACCCAAAATCTGCATTTCGCCAATACTGCGAAAGCGGGGCAGTTACGATGGTGGGTCGATGTAACCGAGGGTGCCAGAAATCGATTTCGCGAGCGTGCAGTCCGATCCAACGTTTACGTTGGTCATCCGTTTGTGGGCCGAAGGTCGCCACAGCGCCATATTGATGATCCCCCACAACGGGAAATCCTCGACTGGCAGCTTGCAATCTTATTTGATGGGTTCGCCCCGTTTCTAGGGCAATTTGCAGAAAGCTAAAACGGTCGCTGCGTTGAACCACTTTGTACTCGAGCAAAGCATTCTGAGCGTCAGGGTGAGACGCTTCCACGATTTCTGACTGAGGCTGTTCGGGAAGCTTTCGCATCCAATCCGACCAAGCACCCTCAGCGTTTGCGACGATCCCTTCCACGATCACCCAATAGGTCTTCTTGATCGTTCGCTTCTCAAACTGAGTGGCCAACTTTCTGGTGACTGGCTTGGACTGTCCAAACAGCATTACCCCCGACGCAGGGCGATCCAAACGATGGGGCATTCCGACATAAACATTACTGGCGTCCGACGTCGTGTTACGAAAAATTTGGCGTACCAGTGCCTCGATACTTACGATCCCTGCTGGAGCTTGAGTCAAGATTCCACCTGGCTTGTTAATCACCAGGCAATCCTGTTCGAAAAACAGCACATCTAAGCCAGAATCCGAGGCTTCATCCGCATCGTTGCGTTCCATAACAAACTCTACTAGCACTTTCCTGGCTTTGAAATCAAAAGTTTCATACTTTTTCTAGAAACTGGCCTTGACGGCCCTTGTCAAAATCTAGTAATCACATCCGTCGATTCCAATGCGCGGTCAACGTGTGTCTACACTTCGTGGAAGTTGTAAGCAAAGCTGACCTTGGACTGGAGGACGTTTCGGCTCTTGGGTGGAACTTAGGTCGTAACGGACATTACGAAATTATTTGGGTTTCGTGCATCTCAGAAAAGGAGAGACACGTTGAGAGCCTCGGCTAAACAATGGACTGTTGTTATCACATTAAGCTTTATGCTTGGTGGGGTTTGGACAACAACCGGTCAGTTTGCAACCGGTCAAACTTTGCAAACAAATGAAGAATCCACCCAGGCAGTATCTTCTGATCCTGCAGCTCCCGGCAAACTACCGGTTGCTCGCTTGATGATGGGTAATGAATCTTCATCGCAAACCACAGCTGCACAGCAGGTAATGCTTGCGGCTCGTCGTGCTTTGGCAGCGGGTGATATTCCTGCCGTCAAAACGCAGCTTACTAAACTTGAATCGATGCGGGTAGAACCCGGCAGTCGAGATTCCTCGGAATCTATCAAGTCAATGGTGGGTCGCCACGAACAATTAATGACACTTGCCCAACAGGGTGACGCCACCGACTACAACAGTCAAGCCGCGTCGTTCCTTCTGGAACAGGCCGATAGCCTCTTGGGTTACGGCGATTGGAAAACGGCTGAAAATTTGGCTCAAATGGCAGATGCCTTTGGTTCAGACTTTCAAGGCAAGCCACTTAGCCCGCAAGCCATTTTGGCCAAAATTGCGGCTGCAAAAACAGCGACTCCCGAAATGATGTCGCAGCAACGTGATGAAGCGGTGCGACTGATGAGCCAGCTGAAGCTATCAATGGACCAAGGTCGCTTGACTGAAGCCCAACAAATCATGGCACAGTTGAAAACATTGAACGTTACCGATTCCATGCTTGCGACTCAAGACAGTCGTCCATGGCAATTGGAGCTGCAACTGCAATCGATGGTTCAAAACCAGCAAGCCACCACGTTGGCTCAAGCTGACGAATCGTCCAGCATGGTGCGTACTGCTGAATTCCAACCTGGGAATGACCAAAGCAAAGTAGTTCAAGCATCTGTCGATACGATTCCTTCGTTGCAATACGACGAATCCAAAGATGGTATTGAACTTTATCTACGTGGCGTTCAAGCATTGAATTCTGGCAACCGTGAGGTGGCCCAGGAGATGTTTAGCAAAGCTTGGGAACAACGCGACAAACTGGACGGCGCGGTTCGCACTGCGTTGGAACAAAAGATTACCTTCTTGAGAAATTCAATTCCAGCGACTCCAGCCAGCGCTCGAACGATCATTGCTCAAGATGAAGTTGCTTCCGCTCCTGATTTGGACACTCAAAGCCAAGTCATGTTGCAGAAAATGCAACAGCACGTGATTCGCCAACGTGCTGCCGCTGACAAGTTGATGGAACAGCAGAAGCCACGTAATGCAGTCAATGTGTTGCAAACCCTTCGTGCTGAAATCGAACAAAGTGACGTCGATTCGGCTCCAAAGACTCAGTTGTTGGCAATGGTTGATCGAGAAGTCGATCGCTTGAACCAGTACATTCAGCAGCATAGCGTTGAAATCGCAACCGCAGAAGCCAATAGTGCTCGTATGCAAGACGTTATGCAAGATCGCGAAACTCGCTACGCCACCGAAGGCAAAATTCAAATGTTAGTCGAGCAATACAACCAACTTCAAGCAGAACAACGTTTTGCTGAAGCCAACATTATTGCTCGTCAAGCGGCTGAATTGGATCCAACCAATGTTGCGGTTGTTTCGATGGTCGAGAAGTCGAAGTTCGCAGAACGCGTCTACGAACAAGACCTGATTGCTGCGGCGAAGGAAGAAAGTTTCTACGCTGGCATGACCGCCGTAGACAGTGCAGCGATCATCAATAACGAATCTACACCAATGGAATTCGGCCCTTCGCGAGATTGGCAGTCAATTTCGGCAACTCGACGCGATTGGTTGGCCGAACAGAACATTGGCGATCCAGGTGAATTCCGAATTCGACAGATCTTACGCAACCACAAGGTTCAACTGAACTTCCAAGGAACACCGTTCTCACAAGCGATGGACCTATTGGGACAAGAAGCTGGCGTTAACATTGCCTACGATGCCCAAGGCATGCAGTCAGAAAATGTTGATACCGCAACACCAGTCAGCTTGACTTTGCACACTCCAATTTCGTTGCAAAGTGCACTTCAGCTGATTCTGTCGAACTTCAACCTGACCTATGTTATTGAAGACGAAGTGATCAAAATCACTAGCCGTTCTAACGCAACACCGAAATTGGTTCGCCGAACCGAATACGTTGGCGACTTGGTCCATCCCATTCCAAACTTCCAAGGCATTAACCCAGTGACGATCATGTCGGCTGGCGGAATTGTCACCTCGGGCGGTATGGGCGGACAAATCGGTAACAATGGCCAGATGATTGGTGCTTTGGGTGCTAGTAGTGGTCCTGATCAAACAATGATCAATCCGACTGTGATGGCCCAACAACTTGACCCAACCATTGGGGGAAATTACAGTCGATCTGGAATGCAGACTCCAACGGTTGATCCAATGACCGGTGCTGGTGGTGGTGTTCAGGCTGACTTCCAATCGCTAATTCAGTTGATCCAAAGCACTGTTGAGCCCCTAAGCTGGGAAGACAACGGCGGACCCACCGGAGCAACGATTACCGAGTTCCGTAATACCAACAGTTTGGTCATTCGTAACACTCAAGAGGTCCACGACCAAATTCAGAATCTTCTGAAAAGATTGCGTGAACTTCAAGACGTGCAAATCGTAATTGAAACACGATTTATCAGTCTTTCGGATTCGTTCTTTGAACGAATTGGTGTCGACTTTGATTTCCAGATCAATGATTACAGCGGTTTGGACATTACCAACTTTGGTGACGAACGAAGCCAGTCCGCTTTGGTAGGTCGCTTGGGAACTCCTGACCTGACCTTGCCAGCTGACTTGGACATTCCATTCACACAAGATTCGTTTAGTGAATCGGTTCCACAGTTTGGTGGTTTCGGTGGTGGTGCAACCGCCGCTAACTTTGGCTTTGCGATCTTGAGCGACATCGAGGTGTTCTTCCTGATCCAAGCAGCCAAGGGTGACCAGCGATCAAACGTTATGACTGCCCCGAAGATCACTTTGTTCAACGGCCAGTTTGGTTCGGTCAGCGATGTGACCACTCGTAACTTTGTCACCAGTGTTACCCCAGTTGTTGGTTCGTTCGCAGCGGCTCACGCCCCTGTCATTTCGACATTGGCCGAAGGTACTATGATGAGTGTTCAAGCGGTGGTCTCTCATGACCGTCGATTCGTTCGCTTGACCTTGGTTCCAACCTTTACCAAGTTGAAAGGTGTCGATGAATTTACTTTCTCGGGTAGTTCGTCAACCAACACCGGATCGAACATTTTTGATCCAACCGATGGTAGCGTTCTGACCAACAACACCGAAGTAACCAACACCGGTGTTACTGTTCAGCAACCTATTTTCTCGATTACTCAGGTCAGTGCAACGGTTGCGGTGCCCGACGGCGGTACGGTTCTCTTGGGCGGTGTCAAACGCCTAAGTGAAGCCCGTGTCGAACGCGGTGTTCCTTTCCTTAGCAACTTGCCTTACATCAATCGTCTGTTCAAGAACGTTGGAATTGGACGAGACACCTCTAGCCTGATGTTGATGGTCACACCTCGTGTCATCATCAAGGAAGAGGAAGAAGCTCGCCAAGTGGGAATCACTCCTTAGGCTTCCCATTGATAACGGCGTCCGTAACGATCGAAAGCACCTCGAAATTTGGGTTCGAGGTGCTTTTTTCTTTTCTTGTGGATGACGCCAGGAAAAAGCACTCTTCCGCCCAATCCGGACCGCTACCGTGGCTAACATTTGTAAGCCAATCGACTACAATTAAAAACTTCAACTGGAAGCTTACCGATTGAATCTGATTGAGTCTGTTTCCAATGTCTAACTTAAAAAAACAGGAGTCGAAAATCGTGAAACCGTGGCAAGTAGGTGTGTTCACCAGCATTGACGCTGGTCTGGGAGTCAAACTGGATGTTGCTAAAGAATTGGGTGTTGATACCATCCAAATCCACGCACCCAAATCAGAAAGCAGAAGCCCGGCACATGCTTCAGCATTCCTGGAGAGCATTTCCCAAATGGGAATCACCTTAACGGCGGTATTCGGCGGATTTGAAGGCGAAAGCTATGCAGACATTCCAACCACTGCGGCGACGGTCGGCTTGGTTCCACAGGGACCGCGAACTCAGCGCCTGGCCGAAATGAAAGAGATTTCTGATTATGCCAAGTTGGTCCAGTGCGATGTCGTTGCGTTGCATTTGGGCTACGTTCCCCACGACACTTCGACTCAGGAATATAAAGACGTTGTTGGTGTTACCCAAGACCTGTGCCAACATATCAAGGCCAACGGACAGAACTTACACTTAGAAACGGGTCAAGAATCGGCAGACGATTTAGTTCAATTCATCGCTGATGTTGGCACCGATAATTTGTTCGTAAATTTAGACCCCGCAAACATGATTCTTTATGGGCAAGGCGATCCGATACAAGCATTGCAGAAGTTAGGTTCTTTGGTTCGCAGTGTGCACTGCAAGGACGCCAAATGGTCAGACCAGCCTGGCGAAACCTGGGGCGCCGAAATGCCGCTGGGGCAGGGTGATGTCGGAATGGAAAACTACCTACGCACACTTAAAGACATTGGCTACACTGGTTCGTTGACGATTGAACGTGAAATCCCTCAAGAACCCGAACGTCAGAAAGCGGAAATCAAACACGCAGTCGATTTGCTGAAGGAATTGTCGGCGAAAGTTCTTTAGAAAAATGTATTTCAGCTGACGGGCCCAGGTTACAAGCCCCGTTTGACTAAACCAATGTTTAAGCCCTTGCAATCAGCCGAACGTTAGCGTCGCATGGAAAAGAGAACCCGATTAGCCTGGGCCAGTATCGTTTGCTTCATTGCACTGGTATTGACCGTGATCTCAACGGGCTTTGAGAACATTGCTGGAAATCCCGCTTTAGGCTTCATTTTCAAATTGACGGTAGCCGTTTCCGTGCTTTGGCTGGCTTGGCCAGATCTTGTTAAGCTTAATAAGCGATTGCCGCCGCGTTTCATCATTGCGGCGTCAATCGCTCTTATCTTTCTGATCGTGCAACCCAGAATCGGTGCACTCTTGTTTGCCGGATTAATTACCTATTGGGGACTCTGGTGGGGATATCAACAACTATTCACCGCCCCCTCCAATGGAAAAACTTCCACACACCGCCCCAAAAGCAACAAGCCCAACCATTCGTAAATTGCCCATATTTCATGAAGCTCAACAACAGGGGCCACGCCCAACGAATCAACTTAGTTTTCCGCCTTTAAACAGTACACCTTTGAATCGGTGCGAAACAGAATTAGCCCCTTGCCGATTGCTGGTGTTGCCCGAGTCGTCTCTTGAAGGTCAATCGCTCCCAGTTCTTCCAGTTCCTGATCTGTGGAGTAGACCTTGACTATTCCTTCGTCACTGACAGCAAACATTCTGTCTGTAGTTGCCACCAAAGAACTAGAAATATTGAACCGTCCACCGATACGTTTCTGATTTAGCACTTCTCCACTGGCCAAATCCAAGCATGACAAGATACCCTTGTCGCCTGGCACAAACAACAATTTGCCGATCACCAACGGACTGGGAACGTAGTTTGCATTTCGAGTCATTCGGTAAACTTCCTGTTGATCCGATAACCGCATTGCGACCAATTGATTTCCACCACCGCCTGAACCACTACTGGCCAAAACCAAATCACCCACAATCACGGGTGAGGCAACCGAACGCTGCGCAATCACTGGCTTTTCCCAAATAAGACTTCCGGTCTCCCAATCTAAACAAAAAATACCGTTACCCGTATTCGCAGCCACAATCGCTTTTCTGCCGCCGTCCAATGTCACTCCAACTGGAACACCGTAACAGACCCGGGTCGTCTTCAGGGGCGTTTCCCAAATCGTTTCGCCGCTGGACACATCCAGCGACAACATCCTGCTTTGGCCTGCAACTTGCCCCGACTGTAGCTGTTCGGCCTGCTGTGATTGAAAGAATATTAACCTGCCAAATGCCAGAGTTGGTGAAATTCCAAATCCATGCGCAAAAACATTCTTGCCAAATTCGCGAATCCATAAACGTTTCCCTGCATGATCCAACGCGCAGACAACCGTTTGATCGGGGCTGCCGAAACAGATGTAAATTCGATCTTTATCTACAACCGGTGTTGCTGATGCCAAAGATCCCCAAGCATGAGTACGATGCGGTTGGCCACCGAATTCGGCTTTCCACCGTACGGATCCCGACCCCGCCTCAAGACATTCAACGAATTGTTGGCCAGTGGAAACATCGGCACTTTGCACAAAAACTTGTTCACCCCAAATGGCCGCCGAACCGTTACCCGTCCCCGACAACTTTGCTTGCCACGCAAAATCAGACAGCTTCCAACGGGCTGGAAATCCCGTTTGTGGACTGTAGCCGGTACCCGTATCGCCGCGAAATCGACTCCACACCGATTCCGGTTCCCCTGTCGACTCATTCGATTGATCACTCGCTTTCGCCATGGCGTCTAACTCGTTTAACTTAAGTCGCACCGAAACAATGTAAGGCGACTGCCCTTGTTCCCAATGTCCATAAGTCGTGGTCACAATGGTATCGTCTGGCAGAATTTCAACGCCTGGATAGGCACAATCAAATCGATCTTGATTGTCCATAAGTCGGACCCGATACTGCCCGTCTTTCCCATTGATCAAATCATCATAAGTCCCCACCCATGCAACCCAATCACCCTTGGTCGCAGTTTCCCGAGTCGTGTCCCGAAAGCTGATAAACAACCTACCGTCTTCCGCGTACACAGCGGTGTGTCGATCCCCGGTTAACGAAGCGGGTACTTGCCGCGGCGTCGACCATGTCAGGCCTTCGTCTTCACTGGTGATCAGAAACGAATTGAACTTACGGCTATTCTCACGCAATAATACCGCAAGCTGTTTTCCATCCGGCGAACGAATAATGCCCGGCTCACACAAGTGAGCCTGACTGTGAGTTGCAATGACTTCGGGAGCACTCCACGTCATCCCACCATCCTGGGATACCGTTTTATAAACGTGAAAACGGAATCCGTCTGCTTCTTTCCGACTCCCGTTCGCGATGAATCGACCATCATCATGAAACAACGCCATATAGCGTCCAGGCCCCACCTCTTGCACGCAGCCCATGGCAACGATTCCACCAAAATCACCTATTGGCTTCAGGGCAGACCAAGTCTGGCCGTCATCTTCGGAATAGGCCATTCGAATAGGATACAATCCCGAAAAAAGTACCAGGCGTTTTTTACCGGCCGCATCGACCACCCGATGAATGGTCGGTGTTTCCTTGGAGGTCGACCAATTTTCAGGGACATCCAGTCGCGGCGACCAAGTCTTACCTCCGTCCTGACTTCTTTTCATCATGATCGGTCCTTTGCCATGCCCTTTGGGGTAAACGCAGATCATCGTTTTCCCGTCCTCCAACAGCACAGTGGTTGGGTGGCCCAAATA
>JBDNHU010000682.1:0-6457 GCA_041688615.1 Mariniblastus sp.
GCCTTTGGTTGCACATCGCCTTTGGTTGCACATCGCCTTTGGTTGCACATTGCCTTTGGTTGCACATCGCCTTTGGTTGCACATCGCCTTTGGTTGCACAATGGCCGCTGTTCTATCGCAGCGACCTTAGTGCAACTAAAGGCGTTTTTTTGCCAAATTGCTAAATAAATCACAATGCTAAATCCAACAAATCACCGAACGTTCCAATAAAGATGGACCGCGGCAGCCTAGTGCACTCGCTCAAAGAAATGCGCTCGCATAGAAATGCTCGGCCAAACGTAGGAGAGCCTAGCGTTTAGCTTTGCGATCGATGCCTAAGCGGAAAGTTAGATCCGCAGACAGGGCTAGTCCTTGCTGATCAAGTTTCGATAGGCTGAGTCTTCAAATTTCAGCAACAGTTCGGATTCGGTTGCAAATCCAAGTGTATCTTCGTTGGAAATTGCCCACATCGACACGCCTTCGTCAGGTTCTACGGGGAATCCGAAACAGCAATGGACTCCGAATTCTAATTCGGCGGATGCTTCGAAATCGCCTGCAACCTTGACCGTTTGTGCGATGTACCTAACCTCTTCCAACATTTGCAACACATTGGACCGTTCTTCGCAGACCGATTGACGTTCAACTCGTTCTTTAAAATATCCGATCCCTTTGATCGCAACATCGTAAGTCGCGGGAAACAAATTCACTTCCAACGCAACTTGTTCTTGATCCGGAACTGCCGGTCCGCTCAAACGAAATGAACTCCAGACCTTTTCGTCTTTCCATTCAATGTTAGACGCCTGGCACTCAAATCCGTTTTCGTTCAACGCTTCCACCATTTCTTCAGGCGTCAACAGCGTCGAATAAGCCAACAAAGACATCCAAACATCCACATAATGAAATTCAATCACTGGGTTCTTATCCTTCGGAAGTACTCATCGCGGCAGGCCGTTTCATTGCACCGCCTTCTACAGTTTGGGCGACGATCGGTTGCTTCGCCTCATTGGGTTGGGACCAACCTAACGCAATCCGACCAATTCCTCAACTTGACTTTGCTTGAAATTTAGGACTGCAACAATTTTTCGACGAAAGCCGGCACAACCTCAGTGGCGGGCCCGTACTGCGAATTAGAGAACGCCGTCCTTTGGGCCGATGGTTCCAGGTTCAATTCCCAGGTCACCGCTCCTGCGTCGTTGGCCATTTGCACAAAGCCTGTCGCTGGGTAAACATTCCCAGACGTGCCGATCGACAGGAATAAATCACTCGCCACAATCGCTGCCTCGATCTTTGGCATAGACATGGGCATTTCACCAAACCACACAATATCAGGGCGCATTTCCCCTACCACGTGACAAGACTGGCAGGCGGTCGAAGGATCAACATCCACTTCAATCACTTGCACATGATCGCATTCCAAACAGCGGACCTTCAACAGTTCGCCATGCATGTGAATCACGTTCTTGCTTCCGGCCTGTGAATGTAAGTTGTCAATATTTTGAGTCACGATCAAAACATTGCCCGCGAAATCCTGCTCCAACTTCGCCAAGGCAACATGAGCCGCATTGGGCTGAACTTGGGGCGTCATCAATTGTTGCCTTCGCTGATTGTAGAACTCCTGAACCAGCGATGGATTGGCGGCAAACCCTTCGGGGGTAGCCACATCTTCCACACGATGATGGTTCCATAGCCCATCGCTGGCACGGAACGTTTGAATGCCCGATTCTGCCGAGATTCCAGCACCTGTCAAAATCACAATCGAACGACTATCAACCATCGCAGTGATCCTTAATTCTATTCACAGCAAAATACATCCGAAGCTTCAAATTAGACACCATTGCGGGATAAAAGGTGAACACGAATCGAGCCCGATTTTGATTACAACGTGATCAACACTCATGCAAACGCGTCTGACCTGACTGCTGCCAACCAAGCCTCTGCACCAAAAGATCAAGCGTCAGTGTCCTGAGCAACGAACGTGGTAGATTTTGGCATAAAAAAACCACGTCGACTGCGATTCGCAGGAGCCGTGGTCTGACTTTCAACTTGAACTTCTGCACGCCACCACAACAATGGTAGCGACCCAACGATTAGATCTTGTCCATGTACCGGTTGACCACGTGTTCGATCAATTCTTGACGGCCACTCTCGTTCTTAGCGGCCTCGCCTTTGGCCAACATGATCGCTTCAAGATCCTTAAAGCCAACCGAACCCGCTTCGATCTTGGTCCCCAGTTCGCTATTCCAACTGCGGTAACGTTGTTCTACAAATTGATCCAATGCTCGATCGGCTCGAATTGCCGCAGCGATCTTCAGCCCCTTGGCGAATGCGTCCATCCCACCAACGTGAGCGTAAAAAAGATCCATCGGATCAAAACTCTCCCGGCGAACCTTGGCATCAAAGTTCACGCCGCCCGGAGCCAAGCCGTACTTCAATAAAACCAACATAATCTGAGTCGTCAGGTAGTAGTCAGTCGGGAATTGATCGGTATCCCAGCCTAACAACAAGTCACCCGTATTGGCATCAATCGAACCCAAACTACCTTGCATGCCTGCGTAATCTAGTTCATGCATCATCGTGTGACCAGCCAAAGTGGCATGATTCGTTTCGATGTTCAACTTGAAGTGATCCATCAAATCATAGGCACGCAAGAAGTTTAAACACGCCGCAGCATCCGAATCGTATTGATGCTTGGTCGGTTCCTTCGGTTTTGGTTCAATCAAAAATTGACCTGTAAAACCAATCTCTTTCGCGTAATCAACGGCCATATGGAAGAAGCGGGCCAAGTGGTCCAATTCCCGCTTCATATCCGTGTTATAAAGATTCTGATAGCCTTCGCGGCCACCCCAAAACACATAATTCTGGCCGCCCAATTCATGGGTCACTTCCATGGCTTTCTTCACTTGAGCAGCCGCGTAAGCGTACACTTCGACATTACAAGTGGTTGCCGCACCATGCATAAATCTTGGGTTGCTAAACATATTTGCAGTACCCCAAAGCAGCTTGATGCCTGTCCGCTGTTGCTGTTCTTTCAACACACTGGCAACGGCGTCAAAATTGGCATTCGACTCAGCTAAACTTGCGCCTTCTGGGGCAACATCACGGTCGTGAAAGGCATAGAAAGGAACATCTAATTTTTCGAAAAACTCAAACGCCACTCGTGCTCGATTACAAGCATTCTCGACCGATTCACTTCCATCGTCCCAAGGTCGCAACATCGTGCCACCACCAAATGGATCGCTGCCCGTCCCGCGAAAGGTATGCCAATAGCAAACGGTGAATCGCAAGTGATCTCGCATCGACTTGCCTTCAATCATCTCGTCGCCGTTGTACCAACGAAACGCTAATGGATTGTCCGATTGGGGACCTTCGTATTGGATTTTACTGACTTCTGGAAACGCAGCCATAAATTTTGATCCTTGTTTACTACGGTAGAATTTTCACAAATGAAACCCGGCCATTCCCATTGGAATCTGGCCACTCACGTTCAACACACTCCCGTGACTCGTCCGCCGATGACCCATCAACTGAGTACAAGCCGCCAGAATTCCATCGCTTTTGCCATTGAAATCGACTGAAACTTGCCCAGCTTTTCTTTGATTGTCTTGGATTGAGCCCGCTTTTCAAGTAGAATTTGCGCAGATCATCATAGATATTTCACCTAACTTGTCGGCTATAATCCCAGTGCAGAAAATGCTCCCTTTACCGTCAAATTTTTGTCACAAAACTATAAGACAGGCTAAATTTTTGACTTTGACCGAAATTTTTGACGAAGACGGGGCTGATCCAGCACGAATCGTCCATGACAGACCCCAATGTTCCATTAGATTTTTAACCTAACGTCAACACCCATTTCAGGCCCCCTTGATCCGCCTATGTCGCAACGCCGTTCCATCGCTTTGCTGGTTGAAACCTCCAACGCCTATTCCCGAGGTCTGTTGGAAGGCATTTTGGATTTCGCGCAGCAACACGGGAATTGGTCGATCGTTTTACCCGAACAAGAACGAGGGGCCACGCCGCCGGGATGGCTTTCTGACTGGAGCGGTGAGGGCATCATTGCACGAATCGAAACCAATAGCATGGCTTGTGCGATCGAGAAAGTTAGCGTGCCCGTGGTCGACCTTAGCGCCGCCCGGTACCTGCCGGGAATTCCCTGGGCAGATACCGAAGATGAAGCCATTGCAAAATTAGCCGTCGAACATTTTTCCGAACGCGGGTTCCAGCATTTTGCCTATTGTGGTGATCCCGGTTTCGAGTGGTCGAATGCACGTTGCCGACAATTTACGCATTTCGCTCAGGCGGTTGACCGAAAAGTTCATATCCATCAATCGATTCATCGCTACGACCCAGAATTTACGATCGATAAAGAGAAACAACGCCTGGCACAATGGTTGACCCAACGGCCACGTCCTGTCGCCATCATGGCTTGCTACGACTTTAAGGCCCAACAACTATTAGACGTTTGTCGTGAATTGCAAATTTCCGTCCCCGAACAAGTGGCCGTCCTGGGCGTGGATAACGATCGACTGCTCTGCGAATTCGCTAGCCCGCCACTTTCTAGTATCATTCCTGACACTCGTCGAACCGGCTTTGAAGCTGCCGCGTTGTTGGAAAGAATGATCACCGGTGAAGCGGTGGGAACCCAGTGCTTGGTCACTCGGCCCTTGGGAATTCACACCCGTCAATCCACTGACATTCTGGCGATCGACGACCAAGATATCGCAACCGCGATGAAGTACATCCGCGAACACGCCAACCACAACATTCGCATTGCTGACGTTTTGCGACACGTTCCACTGTCACGGCGAATCTTCGAAGCGAGATTCCAAAAAGCCGTCGGGCGAACACCGCATCAGGAGATCCAAAGGATTCGAATCAATCGAGTCAAACAATTGTTGACTCAGCCTGAACTAAGCGTCGGCCAGATCGCTCGACTTTCCGGCTACGAGCACGCAGAATACATGGCCGCCGCATTTCGCCGCGAAACCGGACTCTCGCCTTCCACTTACCGACAGCAAATCAATCGACCCTCAGTCGCCAGTTCCGCCCCGTGAAGCGATCGGCGAATGGGCAATGCAGGCAAAAGCAAGGCCGTTTCCTGCATTTAGAGCCCAATCAGCTACCAAAACAGCGGCGATTAACTCTTGTAAAATTCGTTGTACAAAAAGAATAACTGGTCCGAGACATCAAACATATGGACCAACAATGCTGCACGAGCCCACATGCCGTTCCGCGCCTGCCGGAAGTACATCGCCCTAGAATCAGCATCGATTTCCGTGGGAATCTCTTGAATCACACTGTCACGCGGAAACGGATGTAAAATCGGAGCGTAATCCTTCATTTGATGCACACGATCCAAGGTCAAGTGATACTGCGACAGGTCCAGTTGTTCGATCGATTGACTATCTTCCGCGGTGTTGTGTTCACGTTGAATCCTAGTCATGTACAAACAATCGACCTCGGACAAAATCGGTTTGCCGTCCAGCGTTGCGTCTAACGAATCGAATTCGTGGAATTCGGCTCCCGCATTTTGCAAACGACTTCGCAAACCTTCATCCATCCGCAGCGTATCATGGTTGGGCGACACGAAGAACATGCGGACGCCTTCGTAGTTCAATAACGCGGTCGCCAACGATCGTACCGTTCGCCCGCGTCCCAAATCACCACAAAACATGTACGTCTTGTTTTCCACACCCTGGGTCAGCGAAGGATACTTTCGCCTAAGATCCGACAACCGACTGTTGCTGGTGCCGGGGCGATGATCAAACTGGAAAGATCGCTGAATGGTGTAAATGTCTAGCAGTGCTTGAGTCGGATGCTCCTCGGATCCAGAACCCGCATTAATAATCGGCACCGATCGCATATCGTTACGATCCAGTTCGTTCATCAAGTAGGCACAGCACTCGGAAAATGTAGCTTCGGGGCTGCGCATAATGATCACATCAAAATAGCTGCTAAACATTCGAATCGAATCCAGTGGCGATTCCCTCTTCACTTCGCTACTGGTAGCCGGGTCGCGCACTTCATTACAAGTCAAACCCAAAATTTGACACGCAGCCATAAACGAAAGAAAGGTCCGAGTCGATGGCTGGGTAAAGTACAACATCGCTCGCTTGTGACTTAGCAAATCACGCAGGCGATCACAGCCAGCTTTAGTCTTAGAGAGCTGCCGAATCATGTCGGCCAGAATTTTGAATCGATTCAAAAATGGGCGGTCCAACTGCGATGCGAAAATTAAATGCTTCAATCGCCCTTCGCGTTGAAATTCATCCATCTTCATCCGCATGGGACGGTCTTGCCGAGTCGCAAAGTCAGATAAATCCAGCAGCATAAGTTGCAAACGCCATCAACTACGAGGGAACACGGCCAGGAAACACTACGGGGGAGCACGGTCAATGAACACGGTCAATGAACACGGCCAACCCAACGCCGTAATACCAACCACAAAACTTGCGCAAATCCACACGCCCGTAAGTCTTGA
>JBDNHU010000683.1:0-25552 GCA_041688615.1 Mariniblastus sp.
AAACGTCTAATCAAACTTCTGCAAAACTGAGATGCAAAATGTGCGCCGCAAACGGAGACCCATCCTTTGATGATGCCTGGAATGACTTTGAATTGGAAAACCGAGCGGACCGAGACACGGATTACGACGCGGATTACGACACTGAGGAAGAACGTCGATTCCGCGATTCGTATGATTCTGATGGACAGGATGGGGATGAATTTGATCGCAATGGCAGGGGCGAAGATTTCGCTGCCGATAGCGAAGACCTGCTTCAATCCGGCTTTCAATTGTTAGGAAATTTTGACGTTAATCAGTCGTTCGACGAATCGGAAGAAGATTTTTCAGGCAACAATAACCAGTCAGAGGGTGTTGGGCGAGAACGTGAAGTTTGGGAACGATCGCAACAAGAGGAAGGCGATCTACCCAAAGCCACTACTGCCGATCTCCAATCCTGGCAAGGTTCGTCAGGGAAAACTGGCGATCAATCGGGCGAGGGTGACGAATTAATCGAAGAATTTCAACAACTGTGGCAATTGGCCGAAGTCACTTGGCATAGCAATTTTGGCAACCAAGGCTACGAACACTATGTTGCCGCAGATTTTCGCCAGGTCTATCAGACTTTAAAACAGCTCAAGGATCGGTGCTGGACATTCTTGGAATGGGGGTCGGGGTTGGGCGTGGCTACGATCATGGCAGATCGCATGGGGATGAGAGCCTATGGCATCGAAATTTCAGCACGGCTTTTGCAAACATCACGCGAAATTGCCACTCAATTCGGTTCCAACGCCCAGTTCATTGAAGGCAGTTTCATCCCAGATGATTACCAATGGGATCCCGAGATAGGCGACAGCGAATTTCGCACACCGTTGGGCGGCCATACCGCCTATCGAAGTTTGGACGTAGCATTAAGTGACTTCGATATTATTTATGCCTACCCTTGGCCCGAAGAAACCGAACTGTTTATTGACATGATGCGTCAATGCGGCAAAAAACATGGTTATTTTGTGACTTACCATGCGACCGAAGGCATTAAAGTGTCACGCACGAAAGCGAAAAGGTAATAACGCTCGGACGACCGAATGAAGCTGTCAAGAAACATTTGGGCAGAGTCTTAGCCGAATCGATTTCTAGGCAACTCGTTTTCTGGCAGAAAGCTGATCGCCGGTTCCAATGACCTACATGCGGCTGGCTCGCTAATCAGTGCTCAACTAGCGAGCGAGGAACTGGTTTTGCCAATTGTTTGCGAATTTAGAAAACTGCGTTTGCGTCGACGGACCGTTCTCCAAATTAAGAAAGTCACCAGCCCGATGTTGGCTCCCGCCATGTCCGCTAGAAAATCATAGAAATCGCAGGTACGCGACGGAATGAATTTTTGCAGATACTCATCCGCTGCTGCGTAACAACCGGTGATCCCTAGCGTAAGTAAGATCATCCAACCGTTGGAATGGATCCAGCGTCCCAAACAATTGGCCAGAAGCGCCGACAGCACAAAGTACAGTCCGGCATGAACCCATTTGTCCGGTGATGGTAGGAAATCGAGAAACCCCTTGACCATGCTGGTGTCGGTCATCGGCATATGAGTCAGCCAAAAAGCTAGAACCCAAAAGATCATCAGCAGCATTATGGCAGAAAGTCGAGACACCTTCGAAGTACTTTCCAAACAGTTGATTAATAATTTTGACCGCACAAACACGAATAACAAACACCAAGTACGCCAGTCACCACCGCAGACTTTGTCATATTCGGTCCAACGGATTGTCTTAAGTGATTCTTAACCAGCGTGGATTAACGTATTCCAGAGGGTTAGGAATCTCATTTTGAGAGCGAAAGCTCAAAGCGAGACAGTTTGCCCGGGGCGGTTCTAGGGTAACCTTCAAAGCTATCTCACTCTTCCCTAAAAACCGAGGGAAAATCGAATTATCGAAATGATTTTGCCAAAATTTGACTTCTGGCACCGTGTTTGCGTTAAGGAGTTCTCGGACGGACAAGTAAAACTGTCTCGTTGGAACGATCTGCGAATGCTTTGCTCTCAGCTTGTTCGTCCATTTAATACATTGCTCGTCTTAACACAGGTTCGTCAAAAAACGGCTGACAACTACTTTTGTGAATGCTTCCTTTGGGAACGTTTATTTTGTGTCAGAACGCTTAGTTAGCGACGGCACTTTGGTTCAAGCCACTCTTTTTTGCCGTACGCAGCAAAACAACTTTGCCGTTCGCAACAAAACAACGTCTGAAGATCCAAGAGGCGATCGCTAAATCAAAGTTGAAAGTTCGCGGTAACCGTTTGTGAGGAACTATGTTGGTGTGAAACGTTGGGCACCCAGCAATGGATTGTCTAAGGTTAGAGTGAATTTGATCGGAGGCAACGGTACTAAGTCGCATTGATTGGATGTTTTGAAAATCAGTGGACGAAAGATGTTGGCAATGGTCTTGGTTTGGAAAGGTCATCTGTGGACAAAGTGATTTTAGTTGCCGCTGAACGTGTTTAGCGGATGTTGACTGGCACTTTAATTTGGCCCAGACCTATGCTTCACCAGAACTTGTTTACAAAAAGAAGAAACACAACTTGACTTACATCTAGAACGCATGGCCGGTTTTCGAACTCTTCCCGTCTCACCCGTCGTTTTCGGAGACCGGCCTGTTTTTTTCTTATTCTTTGCTTCACGTTTTTGACGAAGCGTGCTAATCGCTGGCTCCAATTAATTTCTGGCACCTTAATTTCTGGCACCTTAATTTCTGGCACCTTAATTTCTAGCACCTTAATTTCTGGCACCCATTGAGTCTTGGTGCGTGGTCGCACGTCGGTTGAGTGACCTTTAACTTGGCCGCTTCTAACTTGGCTGCTTCTTATTAATGATCACAATGGCTACTCCGCCCATCACGGCGCACGACGCAACGAATTGCCTTAAGTTGATTTGTTCGCCAAGGAACAGGTAGCCTGCGATTCCTGCCAGCACTGGCACGCTTAGTTGGACAGTTGCGGCAATTGTCGGTTCGAGTGACCGCACGGCCATATACCAAATGGTGTACCCGATTCCCGATGTGATCGCTCCCGAAGTTATCGCATAGATGACGCCGTTGAGATCCAAAGAAGCGCGGCCGCCCAAAACAATACTGCAGAAAATGACCAACGGAACCGCTCGTAGAAAGTTCCTCGCTGTGACCACGGTTGGGTCACCAACACCTTTCGCCATCAACGAATAGATACCCCACGATACACCCGCGATCAACATCAACGAAGATCCGATTGCAAAAGTCATTTTATCTAAAAGTTCGTCGGTCGGTTCGGCTAAGTCGATCTGGGCCTGCGCGTCTTGCGAAAGCACTTGATCGGCACCCATTGGATTCACAACCAGTGTCGAGTTGGAAAAGCTAAGCCAACTGGGGGCAACTAACGATACTAGGCCCGCGATGGCGATCAGAATGCCAATCCATTGTTGCCAGCGAAATCGGTCGCCTGTGAAAAAACCATAGCCGATCATTGTGACTTGGACCGCCCCAAACAGTAGCAGAGCACCGATTCCAGCTGGCAGACTTACGTAAGCCAAAGAAAAGCAGATCGCATAGGCGAAAAGCGGCACTGCGCAAGACCAAGAGCCCAGTCCGGCGTATTTTCTGTCGCGAATTGCCACGATCATGGCCAACATAATGGCCCCTGCGACAATACGAATCGAAGTGAACGTCACGGGATCGATTGCCGTATTTCGCAGTGCAAGTCGGCACAAAAGCGAATTTCCGGCAAACGCCAGCATGGCGATCGCAGTCAAAGCCAAAATTTTCCAAGGAATCATTGTTCTCTCAAATGTATCAATCAACTTTGGGTATCAAACAATTTTGTGCTGCACTTCGATGTAGTCTTGCACCTGGACATCTGCCCCACCTGGACGTCTGCCCCACCTGGACGTCTGCCCCACTTAAAAGTGGCACACCGCTTTTCACAAGGGCAACACTGTGTGGGCGGCCAATATTGGAACAACGTAGTCCATTTTGTGGCTCTGTGAAGCCCGTTGCCCAACGATCGTCGCTGTGATGGTGTCGGTTTTCGAAGGCTTGGGTCGAAAGCCGTTCCCAACAAATGTAGAATTTACCAGGAAGTGTTCGTTCTAACGCACGACTGGGTGCGGGAACGAGTTATCTGTGGACCTGAGCAAGGCCCTGAACTCATGGCTTTGGGGCTGTCGCGTTGGGGCTTTGGGGCGGGGCGATTAAGTCGGATGGGCCGGTCGGTCAACGAAATCGAAACTATTTGAATTGTCGAAGATTGGCAATTGTGGAATTCTGGAGTGCTGGGTTCATGTCATCCAAAATGAAATATATCGTACCTGTGGTCGTGCTTTTGTCTGCCGGCGTGATTGGTGCCGCCCTACGAGTTGGACTACTAGGCGGGCGAACGTTTTCCGGACCGGGCAGTCGTCCGGCAATGGAAGGTGCGGTGTCCGAGGCAACTGAAACGACCGAAACGATTGAGGCCACTGTGGCCTCTGGACTGGAAATGGATTGGGCGAAGTTGGGATGGAATCGCTTTCGGGGCCCCAACGGTTCAGGTATTAGCGACGACGCAACCATTCCTGTCACTTGGAGTGAAACGGAAAACTTGCGTTGGAAAACTGCATTGCCTGGCCCGGGTTCAAGTAGCCCCGTTTTGACGAATTCGAAAGTCTTCTTGACTTGTTATTCTGGGTATGGCGAAACGGCCTCGAATCCTGGAGAAATCGCCCATTTGAAGCGGCACTTATGTTGTGTGGATCGTCAGAGCGGCAATATGTTATGGACAAAGACGATTGATTCTAAAGAACCCGAAGAAGCATTCCGCGGCATGGGATTGACCGAACACGGTTATGCTACCAACACGCCTGTCACCGACGGCACTAAAGTATTTGCCTTCTTGGGGAAGTCAGGTGTGTTTGGTTTTGACTTAGACGGCAATCAACTTTGGCACACTTCGGTCGGTACCAAGTCGAATCAAAAAGGCTGGGGAACTTGTTCCAGTTTGACTTTGTTTAATGACTTGGTAATCGTCAACGCGGCTGAAGAAAGTGGCGCGATGATTGCATTGAACAAAGAGACGGGCGAAGAAGTTTGGCGAGCTTCGGCGCCACGGTTGCCAATGACGTTTAGCACTCCGGCACTGGTTCGAATCGACGAAAATCGGACGGATCTTGTCATCGCGGTCGTTGGTGAAATTTGGGGGCTCAATCCAGTGACCGGTAAAGTGGTTTGGTATGCAACGTCGCCGATCGGCGGCAACGTTTCGCCTTGTGTCATCGTTGATGGTGATTTGGTCTACGCCTTTGGCGGCTTTCAACAAGCAGGCAGTGTCTGTGTTCAGGCTGGCGGGCGCGGTAACGTGACTGATTCGCATGTCAAATGGACCAGCCGTTCGACTTCCTACATTGCAACGCCGGTTCTAGTGGACGGCGAATTTTATTGGGTAGACGATAAGTCGCGGTATTATTGCCAGGATGCCAGTGACGGAGAATTGGTCGCGCAAGAACGAATGCCCAACAAGATGGGGAATGGGCGTCCCATTTATGCTTCGATGATCGCCATCAATAAGAAGATCTACGCTCAGACGCGATCCGCTGGCGTGGTTGTCTTAGGGGCCGGCGGTGATCTGAAAATCTTGGCCCAAAACAAGTTCGACCAGGATGGTTCGATTGCCAACGCAACTCCAGCGGTCGACAACGGACAACTGTTCTTGCGATCCAATCGATTTTTGTACTGCGTTCAAGATACGTCGACGGTAGATCCAATAACGCCCTAACGGGTCGCATTGTTAAGCGTTGCACGAAATTTTATGAGCGGTCGGGTATGCGTTGCAACTAAATTTTAGCGTGTTCCAACGCCGGACAGCTATGCTGGTGACTTTCGTGTCGCAGGCTGACTTTGAACCCGTCGGATGGAATGTCTAACTTATTCCAAGACACGAAAAAGCCGCTAGTGCTTTGATTATTCAAAGCACAGCGGCTTATTTTTTGTAACACTGACAACTAGGACGCCAGAAACTTGCGAATGCTTAATTAAGCTTCCCAGCCATGTTGTCGGCGGACTTGGTTCATCGCACTAAGAATGTTGTTCCAGGTATCTTGTTTGTGAAGAACATCGTTGGGGAACATGCAACCGTCCCAGCAAATATGCTGGATGGATTTGGTTAGATTTCCTTTATCATCACGTAGCCAGAACCCGGCGTGATGAGGGATGTTCAATTTGCCATTGGGGTCGTCGGCTAAGCAGTGTCGGCCTGTTTTGTCGTGTGAACCGCCGCCTTTGACCGTGGCGTCATTTTGTGCGACGTGGAAATCAATGGTCCAGGGGCGAAGCGCTGCGGTCAAAGTTTTCAAGGCTTCGTCCAACGCTTCGGGTTCCCAGTTGAAGTCTGCAGGAACTATGCGGTCTTGGGCTGCATTGTAACCTAGAAGGTAAAGCAACGTGTGAGCCATATCGGCTTGAAAGCCCAGAGTCTGAGGGCGGTCAACCTGTTCTAAAAGATCAACCATTGCACGCCACGAGTGCATCGCACCCCAACAAATTTCACCTTCGGCAGCCAAACGTTCACCGTAATCTTCTGCCAAATCGGCCGCTTGCTGAAAGGTCTCTGCGATCTGTTTTGTATTTGCCACTGGGTCGGTGGCCCAGTCGCTGGGGCTGGTTGCCGAATCGATCCGAACGACGCCGTAAGGGCGAACGCCCAGTTCACGCAGTCGTGTTCCAATGCGACAAGCCTTTTGCACGGCTTTCACAAAGTTGTCACGTTGCTGTTGCGAACCCATTGCCGCACCATCAAACCAAACGGGTGCCACAACGCTTCCCACGACAAAACCGTGCTTGGAAACTTTGTCGGCCAGATCCTTCAGTCCATCATCATCGATGTCGATATCGACATGCGGTTGGTACAGAAACAGATCAACGCCATCAAACTTTACCCCGTCGACTTCCGCGTTGGCGGTCATCTGCAACATGGTGTCCAAATCGATCGCTGGTTCTTCGGCTTCTGGCCCTTTGCCGACTAAGCCAGGCCACATTGCGTTATGTATTTTTGGGAAATTGTTCATCGACTTGGAAAGCCTTTCGTTCAAAATGAGTGACTCTTGTCTTCGAGCAACAAAAGCATAGATCAAACGTTGTTCTTAAGAGGTTTAGCGACTGCCGGAGGGCCTATTTTGCCGGACAAACAACGTCATCGCAACCACTGGCTCAGGAATAGTGTCGGATTGTCGGCCCGCAGCCCTCTCTCTATCATGAGATCTCTAGAATTCACGTGAATTGGGCGTTGGTGCTTGCCGTGCCGAACGAAGTTCAATCGTATTTTGTAGCAAGAGGATCTCATGAACGAATCGATGCACCGACTGACTACTGATCAACTTCGTTGGCAGTTTGATCAATCGCGACTGCCTTTTAAGACGACCGCCGAGGTGGATCCATCGGATTCGATTGTTGGGCAAGAGGACGCTTTGGAGGCATTAGAGTTCGGCCTGCTGTGCGACGCTCCCGAGCAAAATATTTACATCCGTGGCGTTCGCAGCACCGGGCGTCTGACGATGACTCGGCGACTGTTGAAAAAGTTGGATTTGAAAACAGAGAAGAAAACCGATCGTTGCTACGTTCACAATTTTAGTCGCCCGGATCGGCCAAGGTTAATTCAGTTGCCTGCTGGGCAAGGTCCTGTCTTCGCCAAACGGATGAAGCAATTGGCTGAATTTATCGCTTCAGATTTGCGAAAGTCATTCGAGGCCGAACCGCTGCGTTCTCAAAGGAAAGCGATCGAGAAAAAGATCACAAGTGCGGTGTCTGGTTTGACCAAGCCATTAGAGGCGGAATTGACGGCCAATGGTCTGGCACTAGTTCAAATGCAAAATGGCCCCGCAACGCAAACGGCAATTTTTCCTATCGTACAGAACGAACCAGTGCCGGCCGAGCAATTGAAGGAGTTGATCGAAAAGGGCGAAGTTCCGGAAACCGTCTTGGAAAATTACGAGGAACAGTTGCCGAAATTTCAGGAACGTTTGGTCGAAGTCTCAGGAAAGGTTGCTCAAGTTTATCAGGAAGGCAAAGAAGCCTTGCAGGGCTTTGTTGATGCCGCTGCCAAAGGCATTATGGCTCGGGCAACAGCGCCCATTGTTGCTCAATTTTCGACGCCCGCGGTTCAAATTTTCCTGTCGGAAGTCCAGCTTGATGCGATCGAAAATCAACTGGGCAGCGAGGCAGAAACGAAAGTTCAGGTTTTGGTCGATCGTTACGGCGTCAATGTCGTTTTGACTCATAGCGATGCGAATGACAGGCCGGTTGTTGAAGAAATTGCGCCGACATTCATCAATTTAATGGGAACGGTCGAGCCCAGTTTTTCGCCCGACGGTCGTCCAGAAAGTGACTATCGTGGAATTCGTGGCGGCGTTTTACTGCGGGCTGACCAAGGTTACTTGATCCTAAATGTGAACGACTTAGTTGCGGAGCCTGGCGCATGGCGAGCCCTAATGCGGACGCTGCGGACCGGACGTCTGGAAATGGTGCCACCCGAAGCTAGTTTCCTGCGTCCACAGATTGTGGTTCAGCCCGAACCCATCGATATCAAGGTGCGCGTGATCTTGATAGGCGAGGCCAGAATGTATTACGAACTGGATCAATTGGATTCGGATTTTCGTGAATTGTTCAAGGTCCTTGTCGACATGGAAGACGAAATTGTTCGTGATGAAGCGGGAGTGATGCAATACGGTTTTGTTGTCAGCCGTTTGGTCAAGCATGAAGCGCTTCCTGACTTTGATGCTTCGGCGATCGTTCGTTTGGCGGAACACGGTTGCCGAGTCGCGGCCAGAAGCAAAAAGCTAAGTGCGCGGTTTGGTCGCATTGAGGACTTAGCACGTGAGGCTGCATTTTTGGCGGTGAACGATCCAGGGAACGAACCTGCGGCTGATTCCAAGGTGGTTTCGCCGTCCAATGCAAAAGAATTTGCTGCCAGAGTGATCGTGACCGCGGCTCACGTCACCAAAGCAATCGCTCGAACAAAGAAACGGGCCGGTTTGCCTTCGCGACGTTTTCAAGAGATGGTCGAACGAAGAATGATCATCGTACAAACCGATGGACAGGAGGTCGGGCAGATCAATGGTTTGGCTGTGATGCAGTCCGGGCAGTTGACCTACGGATTTCCTGCAAGAATCACGGCCACGATTGGGCCCGGCCAGGCGGGTATTATCGATATTGAGGGCCAAGCACAGTTGTCTGGTTCCATTCACACCAAGGGCTTTCACATTTTGGGTGGATTGCTGCGGCATATTTTGCACACGGATCACCCGATGGCATTTAGTGCCTCATTAGCATTTGAACAAAGCTACGGTGGCATTGATGGTGATTCTGCGAGTGGGGCTGAAATTGTTTGCCTGCTGAGTGCGTTGACCGATATTCCAATCAAGCAAAGTATGGCCATGACGGGCGCCATTGATCAAAAAGGAAACCTGCAGACGATCGGTGGTGTGAATGAAAAAATCGAAGGATTCTTTGATGCATGCGACTACTTTGGACTGACCGGCAAGCAAGGTGTGATCATTCCCAAATCGAATGCAGGTGATCTGATGTTGCGAGAAAACGTTGTCGCCGCCTGTGATGCCAACCGCTTTCATATTTGCGCGGTTGACAATATTTTTGACGCCATGGAATTAATGACCGACGTGCCGTCGGGTGTTGTTGATGGTAAACCGGTTCATCAACATAAATACGACACGAATTCAATCTTGGGCAAAGCGGTCGCGGCGGCTCACCAGTACTGGCTACAAACCCTAGCGTCGCCCAAAGACTTGACCAAGATCGAAAATCTTGTCGCCGCCAAAATCAATTCTCCCAACCCGCTTTAGCAAACTAACAAATGCATCGGGATGCTTGTTAATGGCGATTCAATTTAAGGGCTAATCGATCTCTTGGCGGTTGACTTTGTCTTGTGGAGGAGCTTTCCAATCTTTGGGAAGCAGCGAAGAAATGGCGTCGATGCGGTTCTCTAGATCTCGATCGTTGATCTTGTTGTTTTCCCCGTCTCTTAGCCATGACCTAGCCACTTTTTGCAGTTCAACCCCGGAAATTAGCCCTAGATTCAAATACAATTTCGCTTCCCACAGGTCGGCGGCTCGGACCCGAGTGGATTCTTGTTTGACCAAGGTTCGCAATCGATTTCTGGCCATCTCCACATCCAGTGTGGGCAGCGGTGTTTTTTCAACCGTTTGAGCAATCAGTTCGAATGCTTTGCTGGTCCACCTTTTCAATGGATTTTCTTTTAGAGGAAATTGCTTCAAGCTGTTGTAGTCATCGTTGGTGAATTCGGGTGCACTGCCAATCAGACGACGATTTTGAACATCGTACAAATTAAATTCAATGAGTTGGCGAGCGTTTTGATCTTGGCCCGTTCGCTTGGTTGAAGTCAATATGATCATCGCCAGGAAGTCTAAGTCTTCGCGTTGCGCCAAATCCAGAGCCACTCGTTCATCCGAGGCATTCATGATTTTGACGCCTGGGAAATCGTCGCCAGACTTTTCAAGCATCTTTTTGCGAATTCCCTGATTGGCGGTGCGTCTTCCATTTGCCAATTGAATGTAATCCTGGGACGCGCTTTGGATCCAAGAACCCAGGTCCCCATTGGAACTTAATTGCCGCAAATGTTGAAGCAACAAGACTGCCGGGGCGCCGGCCACATCGTGCAGTTTTTTTTCGATTTCAGTCAACGGGTCATAGGCCACGTCATCCATCCCAATGGAAGTCGGACGCTGCCCACCACCGGTTCGTTTTTCAACAATCGTCAAACCGTACCGGATATCCAATATTGGGCGTTTTGCGATTGGTGACCAAGATACTTGATCAATCCAGCGATCATCGTCCATCACAGCCAAGTTTGCTAAGAACAATTCATAGGCGTCATTGGATCGTCCGGTCGCCAGCATGATATCAATGGACTGTTGAAAATTGGCCAGCGGTGAACTGAAACTGGTGCCGCCAGTGTTTTGGGAATGGGTCGCTTCTGGCACAGCGAATCCACTGGGATTGGCTTGATCTATTTTGGAGGTAGCACTAGGCTTTTCGATTCCGGCCACTGGGGTCTGGTCGACAATGGTGCTAGGTTCGTGACTAACATTATCGCGTTCAAAGCGAACGCTGTTAAAAATGTCACAAAGCTGCCGCTGTTTTTTAAGGCTAAGGTCGGCATTCAATTCATTGCTTTGTCCATCCGCCCAAATGGCTAACGTGCCAGTTGAGTATCGGTTTGGGATGGGGGGGCAGTCTCGGTAGAGATCAAAATCAAAATCGTCAGGTTTGGTCCATTCAACGGCGAGGTTTTCGGGGACTTCGACCATCATTAAGATCCGCTTGATCTGATTTTCCTCTTCAATCACGGATAAGAATGGGCCGGCCTTGGAGACCTTGCCGATCGGGCGTGAGAAGGCACAATTGGTACCGCAAACGCCCACGATACAGGTTTTCGAACCGCCAGAAGTGGGTGACTGATAATCTTTGGGAATCGATTGGGCCGCGGCCATGTTTGTCGGGTGGTCCCAAGGTTGCTCCATGTCGAACTTGTCAAACAATTCTTGGTAGCCAAGTTGTGGCAGAATTAGGACGCGCCACGACAAACTATCTTCACGGCCAGCGGTTTGAGGCGGAAAACTCTGGAAGCGAATTTGATACTTGCGGATCGCATCGCCAATATTCTTCAGGTTCTGTACCATAATCTTTCGATGTTGAAGCTCACTTGTTACCGGTACAAATGAACTGGTATCTGCTTTAGATAGCCCATCGGTCGGTTGCCCTGAGGGAGTGACAACGTCATTGGTTTTGGTCGTGTCACTGGCGGTTTTGGTCGGCGCTGCTGATGGATTCGCAATAACCGCGGTTTCGACTTTACCGGTCACACCGGCAGTCGTGGCACCCGAGTTCATTGCAGATGCGTTTGGTTTGGCTGTCGCTGTTTCAGATTTCTTTACGTCGGTCGCATTGTTTGTGATTGCGCCCGATTCATTGTCTGTCGCGGTGACTTCGTTAGTGATTTTGTTTTGGGCTTTCTTTCGGCGCATCTCTGCAACCAGGTCTTCGGTTGAAACGCCGCCCCCGCCACTGCATCCAGCGAAGAACGATAGCGGCATAACAATGAAGAAGAATAGCGAGATTGATTCTTTAATGCTGGTCATTCGAACCCAAGTCGAATTCGATGGATTTAATCTACTCAACATGAAACAATTTTCCTGTTGTCCTATGGTCTTAGTTTCTATCTATCATGTTATTGTAAAAAGTCGACCTGAACCAAGGTCACAGCGGCTGTTTACTTCGTGACGGTTCAATTCAAGAGACTCTTCAACTCGCTTGGCGAAAGTACGACGATAAATCATCGTCCAAATCGATGCACCCAATTGATCGTTCGCTTCATGCTCGGATTTCCGTGAATCAGCTAACCGTTTCCGCATCTGCGTTCGCACTTGCCGTCGATTGAATCCCTTGTTCGCTCAATGCTAACGTTTCGCTGCCGTATCTTAAGGATTCAATGGTTCCCAAGATCTCAGAGCCAACGCCACAGCAAACCATGTTCTTGATTCCGATACCAGCCATGAAGAACTCTGATTGTTCAATCGATCTTTGCACTTCGGCGGTCATTTGTTCTTGGTATTGATGTAAGATTTCCCAGAAGCGGTCAAATCGTTTGATCGCTGCCGGTTTTGCCAACGCTTCCTCAGCGGCTTGAAGGGTCAAGCCAAGCCCTTTGGCCATGTTGGAAATTAGTTGTTGGCTTCCCAGCGGAAAATACCGCCACCAAAAGCGTTTATTCCATGCGGCAAGGTAGGTGGTGCCGTAACGGCCAATGTCCAAAACACCGATACCACTTTGATCCTTGGTCAGTGGACTTTCCTTGCTAAGCCATTCTTCGTAACACCAATTAAATAGTCCTTGTGGTGCCGATTGAATCGCTGAAATTTCAATCTTCAGGCTTGCAAAGATCGAGGTGATTTCTGAAAGGTCTGTCTTCTTTACCATCGTCCCTAAAACCGGCTGTAACCCTTGGAGATTCAGGTCGTTGAAACACTTCCAACGCGAGACCACGGTGTCTGCTTTGAAGGGGCAATGCCTTTCCATTTCCATCTTCACCAACGGTTCCAATTTCTTTTCGTCGGCACTTGGAACGGTAAAAAATCGTGGCAACAAATTTTGCGGAGGCAGACCGACGATAATCGAGCCTGGTTTTTCGGCAAGGCTAATCGCCCACTTGGAGACCGCAACTTGCAGTGATTGACGAAAACTGGGGGAATCTTCAATTAGCAAGTCAAATGGGTAGTCCCCGACATGGTCAACTGTGTAGCCGCCAGCAGACGATTCATCGTGAATCAGGCGAACCGCATGCAGGCCTTTATTTTCGATCTGAACTCCCCAAGCGGTCTTTGACTTTTTCTTGCCGCCGAAACTGAAAGAGAACATTCCCTTTTTGGCTTCTGCAAAATTCTGTTCGATTGGGACCTCTTGCAAACCTTGCAAAGCAAGTCCCAACGCAGCCACAGAGTGGGTAATAGGCAAATTTCTGTCCGTGGCAATTTTACCGCGGGTGGCGGAATTTTCCGGTACTGACATCAATCCGCTGGAATGCCACAACCACGGTTGCTTCTGGCCAACCCCAACAATCGAGTCTTTTCGGCGCCGCTGCTCTTCTATTCGCGGTTCTTTCCCTGCTTCAGTTTTTGCTTTCGCAACTTCGTCCTTCCATTTGGTCAAGCCTGGATGTTTGGGAAATTCCCGTTCCATCCGCCGTACAAGCAAGCCAAATTGCCGATCGACACGATCCATGGTCACCAACGCGGTTTCCAACGAAAGTCCGGTTAAGGCAGAATTCTTTGCGGTTTTCAATACGCTTGAATTGAACGGCGCCACAAACTGATTGGCTAAACGAATTGCTGAAGCATACTTGCAATCAATCAATCGACTGTTGACCATTTTTAACAACTCGGCGGCAACCTTTACGCCCAGTTGTTTGTACTTGGTCTCGGTTGGTTGATTGTCCAACAGTTGCGAAATTTGGGGCAATAGTCCATCCAACTTGCCTGCGGTCACACTAACGTCGATAGAATCTTTCAATCGCGAATAAGTTGCCGCGCGATTTCGCAATTCATTCAGCAAGTCTCTTCCTTCATCTGGCATGACGTTGGAAGGAATCTTTTCCAGTTCTTCAATCGCTCCTTGCTGTTGTCGGCTTCGCAAATAAGTTTTTGCACTTTCCAGCAGGGCCTGAACCTTGACCAGAGTCTTGTCGCGATGGCTTTTAATTTCTTGGCTGGTTTGGTCAACCTTCGCAATCATCTTGCGCAGGCGAGGGTGCTTCTGGCGAAGCGTCGACGCAGCTAATGATAACGCCTTATCGTAATTATGTTCGCTGGCGGCAATCTTCATTTCTTCCAAACGACTACTAATCGTCGTTTCGATCTCTTGATAGTGCTTTACAAGATTGGTACCGCATTCGCCACAAAAGGGATCTGAAATGAACAGATCATGTCGGCAACTTGGGCATTGATCGGCCAATTCTAAACCGCAACGCGAACAGAAACGTCGGCCTTCAAGGTTCTTTCTTTGGCAGTCTGGGCAAGCGTTGTGTTCGTCGTTTAAATTCGTCATCAAATTAGCACTTCGTGAGTCAGCTTTCATTTGAAACGGCCACTATTATTCACGCGAAATGATTCAGGTGATGGTTCGATTCAAATTTTCGAACCCAAGCCATTGAACCCAATCCATGGCAGCGGGTCCTTCAGGCAACCGTAACCGCTGCCTTCGCCGTGCCTGCTTTTGCCATGACATCGCCACCACTACATCGCCACCATGACATCGCCACCATCAACATCGCCACCATCAACATCGCCACCATCAACATCGCCACCATCAACATCGCAGCGATGAAATCGCCCTACCCATCACCAAGTGAAGCAATAGAAAGCGACCGTTTAAGGATTGGGTGACCGTAGGAAATAGGTCATGCCCATGGATTCGATGGAAAGCGAAAAATGACTGATCTAGTAGCCCACTTCTGCATTGGGCGAGTACAAGCGAACGGGCATCGGAATTTTCAGAGTAGGAATCTCTTGATGGTCGAATTGAAATTCAATCCAACCTTCATTCGAATTGCGGTAGTCGCCTTCAGCCATGTTCTTGGGAATAGTGACCGACCATTGATACAAGCCAACGCTTGGATTCAACGGTTTGAATGTATAGTCTAACCCTTCAGGGTGCGAACTGAAGCGAAGAACTTCTAGATTCTTTTCCTTTGTGTAAAGTCTGAACATGCCCTTTAGTTCGGTGGTTTGGTCGCTGCGAATGGAACCCAATTTTAAACCGTGAGTCGGATCCAATTTGTCGCACATTACGGTATAGCGGCCCACAACTTTGCCGGTCAGAGCGATTTCGACCACGCGGGCAACTTCCTTGATGTCTTCGTCTGTACGATCAATACTAAGTTCAAGTTCTGGTGAAGTACCGGTGATTCGAATCCAATGATTAAACTGACCTTTGGGTAACAGGGCATCGGACTTAAATTTGATCTGGAAACCTGCTAAAGCGCCCAGTTCCAACTTTCGCGAAAGATCAATCGCTTGGGATTCCCAGTGAAAAGAATCCAACGAACTTTCGACTTGCACGATTTTCAGATCGGCCCAGTTCTGCGAATAGATTGAAAAACTGCCATGCAGCGTGTTCTCCGGGGTCACTCGATCAAATAGGAACACGGCTTTATCGGTCCAAAAGACTTCTTTGACTTCGCCGAAAACTCGAAATGAAATCTCTGGGTTTTTGGGGTCGTTGGTCAAGACCATCGCACCGTGTCGAAATTCATCAGTTGAGTAACGAACTTCCCATTTGACCAAGACCTGAGCCTGTTCATTGGGGCCGACCACCGACTTTGAAATATCGAATTGGGTACACTTGCAAGTCTTAGGCCCTTTTCTCAAAACCAAATCTTCGGTGCCATGATTGTGAATCGTGAAAATGTGAGAACTGGTTTGGACAGGGTCCATGGTTTCAAATTCAAACTCGGTTGCTTCGGCCACTGCGATAGGACCCGCGTCGGCCAGCAGTTGACTGTTATCGCCAGGAATGTGCCCGGTCAAAATATCGTTGACGCTTTCCTTGGAACTGGAATGTTCATTTTGATCATCAGAATGATCGTGCAAACTGTGCACAGAGACATTCTTGATTTCATTCTTGTCCGTCGTCGCCGATTGCATGGCACTGGAGCCTAGAACAAATGCGAAAACGATAACCACTAGCAAGACCATTGAAATAAGTAGACGCACGACTAATTCCTTTTCTCTTGCGGTCAACAAGAGAGATCAAATTCAAAAAAAGAAGTCTAGGTTCTCCAAAGCAACCGCATTTTTAAGCAGGCAGCCTGTGGTAGACCAGTGAACAGACTTCGGAGAATAAATAAAAGAGAAGAAGTGGACTCCAAGTGCATTGGAGCCCAGTTTCTCTCGAGTGCTTGAAAACAGCTTGACAATAAAAATCAAATTTCTGCAGGTAACCTCGTTCTTCGAATAACGAGAAAACAAAATCAACTATCGGCGCCGTAATCGGCTACTGCATGTTTCCTGAGGTTTGCACCTTCAAGGGCTGATCAGATCATCCCACCGAAAACAAGCAACACCGATAATTGAGGTCACAGAAACTAGTCTTCCAAAACGCCCATTTTCTTGGTGTCAAATAAGAACATGCCAGCAAAGAACTTGTTCTGTGGTAGTTCAACTTCTGGGCCACGGTAACCAATACCTTGGTATTGTGCATCAGACAGGCCAACGGGAACTTGGAAGCCAGGGTTCAACAGACGATCGCCGTTTTGGTCGCGGAAACCTTCAACGTGACCGTCTGCAAACAGAATGTTGCACAAACCGCCCTGACCACCACCGTGGATGGCGTACCAGTCACGAGTGTCTTGCAAGAAGATCCCGTTGCCAGTTGGACCTTGAGGATTTGCCAACGAACCGCCAGCGCCTTCGGCAGCCAGTTGATTAGTCAGTTCAGCACCTTGATCCATCAAACGAACTTTGTTACTGCTGTCCAAGAAAGCGGGTCCGTCGTTGAACGCTTCACCCAACGGTGAACCGATGGTCACGAAGGTTCTTTCCGAATTGTCACCGTTCGCGTACGGATCTGCGACTGAATAGGCAAAGGTCGCAGCAGCAATCGCTTCATCAACGTCGCCAGGTGCAGCGTCACCCAAGATGCCAACGCGATCAGCATTGATTGGGCCAGTTTCTAGCAAAGTCAAAGTCAAAGGACCACGAGTCAAAGCCAAGCCTTTGAACGAATCGCTGGCGGCAGGACTGGTTGCTGCAGTGATAACCGTTCCACCGGTACCGCCAGTGACACCAATGTTTGGTGATGTACGAACGAAGTGCCAGCCAGCTGCAAAGTTCGTGTTGTAACCCTTGTCCATAAACGCCCGCGCAACCAGGCTTGCACGACCTGGTGTACTAGCGACTGAACCACCGAAGGTAGTTCCACCGTCAGACAAGCCGTTAAAAGAAGCCGCACCGCAAATGCCGTCATCCAAACGAGAAAGTGGAGCACCATCTTTGGCGTTCGTGGTGTCTCTGCCGAAAAGGTCGTTCAATTTCTCCGAACCCTTGATTGGGCTCGATGGGCAAAGCATGTCGCCAGGCTTGCCAGCGTTGGTGTTAACCAAGTCAGCAACCCAACCCCATGTGTCCATGCATCCGTCGCGACGGAAGTCAGATGCACCGGTGCACAAACGGCTTTGCGGATCATTGTCAGCAAATAACTGAAAACCGATGCCGAACTGGTGCAAGTTGTTTTTGCAAGTGACGGTACGTGCGGTTTCACGAGCACGTAGGACAGCAGGTACTACCAAGGCTGCCAAGATGCTGATGATCGAGATAACGACCAACAATTCGATAAGGGTAAAACCCTTACGTGAGAAAGACGAATTCTTCATTTCTACCTTTGCTTTAACAAAAGCCATTCAAAAACACGAAGCCTTCCAAGGAAGTCACAACCTTTGCAACACCAGGCTTCACTCGAGAGAACACAATAAAACCAACAAATTCCCCAGTTAAACTTCCCCGGCCCCGGTTGAATTGGCGTCAATTACTTGACCGAAAAACACTATCCGTTTTCCAAATCGGAGGCCGATTAATTAATCAGCCTGTCCCTTAATTCTGCCCAAATCACTCCCCAGTCGTGTTAACTTGATTCCGTGAGCCGCTTCTGTGGGCGACACTTCATAACGCAGGCAAATTCGGTATTCGGTTGGGAGAGTACCTTTCTGTCTGCACCGCTTATTGCCCCAAAACATTGCCCCGACATTCTCTTGGCCACCTATGTTCTGGTTTGCTCTGGTGGTCTTGGTTGGCCACCTAGTCGTACTTTGCCGTTAATCTGTCTGAGTTTCAAAAGCGGCCTTGTCCGTCAGTGAATACAACGTTGCAATTTCACTGTTCAGTAATTCGCCACTGGTCTTGAAAGTCGATAAGCTTTCATTTTCGTCGCCATCCTTGAAAGTTTTAACGCTACCGTCTGCGAATAAAACATTGCACGACCCGCCATGAACGGTACCAAATCCGCTGAAGTCTTGACGTGAATTGGACCAATTGGTCCAGCTGGTTCCGCCCGATGAAAGACTGATAGCTGGACCAGTGGTCATTGATTTAGCCATGAAACTGCCAGCAGGTATCTTCCCAATCGTTGCCGAGGTTGTACCGGCCCAAGCGGCATCAGCGATCAGCGGAACCAAAGCTAAACCGAAAGAACTGCGGTCTGCAAAGTTAGCTTTGAGTGGTCCCAATGTGATGTTTCGCGAATTCGGATCGTCCACCGAACAACCGCCCGCAGTCGAAATCGGGTCCAGCGATAACGTATAACTGGCGGTGCCAATCTGACCTGTTGGACGCAAGCGGAATCCGGTTCGAGTCAGATACCATGTCGAAACGTAATTGGTGTTGAACTTCTTCTTCAACATCCATTCATCCAAGAAGGCTCCACGAGCGTCGGAATTGGGTGAACCCACCGGACCGGTGTTGGTCATGATCGCTCGGCAGGGATTCAGGATGGTCGTTCCATCAGGTGCCAATCGTGATTGTGAACCAACCAAGTCAACGTTCGGGCAAGCAGTGGTTGAGCTGCTGAAACTAAGTAAGTCCTTGTAACCTTCAGAGACCTGAGCGTCGTTGCTGGGGCAAAGCATATCACCCACAGGGACACCGCTATTGACCAAGTCGGCAACCCAACCGTAATCTGCCACCGAGCCGTCTTGAGACCAGCTAAAGGCCCCCGAACAGTATTTGTTCTGGCTGGTTGAATAAGAAGTCAATCCGATGCCGATTTGGCGTAAATTGTTTTGACATACGGAATTGCGTGCTGCCGCCCGAGCCATCTGAACCGCGGGCACTGTTACCGCTGCCAAGATTGTGATAATCGCAATCACCACCAAAAGCTCAACCAGGGTAAAGCCTGTGCGGTTCTTGATTCGGTCGGGCATTGAACCACCTTTTTCACTTAAATCTTGAGTAAATCCAATCATCAAGTTTCTGTTTCCGATCAAAAATTATGGACCTCTGTAAATTCCAGCCATCAAAATAAAAAACTGACTGGATTTCACAAATTGATGCACCACTTGAGGCGATTGAATCTGTCGAAAATTACGTCTCGCCCACGGGTTAGACGCCGGTCTAGTTTTCAAAGTTTACGGCCGATTTTCCAAAGCCTATTTCGCTACCAACTTGGGTTTGGCGATTTTAGTGAATGGATTTTTTTATCCGAAACAAAGCGGCATTTACTGTCTTTCAAAAGCCAGGAACTTCTAGACCGGAATGCCTTTGAAATGACTGAAAGCCACCGCACCGAGTCCTGAAAATGTTTCATTGAGGTCGTAACATTTTTTTGGGGTGTTCGATGGCAGCATTAGAGATGTGGTTGATTAAGTTTTTGTAAGCGAAGCGTGAAGAACGGGTGAATACAAGGTTAATGATTCTTCGTTTTGTTAACCTTTCAAGAATGTGCGTTCGCGATTCAAGAGTTTTCTGTTGATTACTGCACTTAAAGTAGTCTGGTTCTAAGCCGTGAAGGGCTTGAAAAGGGTTTCAAGCTGCCCGTCTGGGATTCAGGTTGCCCTGCGGTTGGCTGTCGGTTCATGGATTCTTAAAAAAACGTTAACACGCCGACTTCAGCTTCAAGAAAAGATAAAACGATCCCATTGGACCTGGCTTTCAGGTTCAATGGGATCGCAAGTATTAACCGATTGCTATTGAGCATCGGAACCAGATTCAGGGGATTTTGCTTTTAGCCATTCAGTCGCTGATTAAACCGAAATTTTGTTTCTGGTGGATGAATCCAATTTGAATTGGCTGACCATGTCAAGCATCTCTTCGGCCATGCGAAGCAGTTCATTACCTTGTCGTTGCGAACCCTCGGCGGCGATTGAAGTCTTGCCAATGACCTGGTCAATTTCTGAAATGCCAGACGAAATGTCTTCGGTTGAAATGGATGTCCTAGTAACCGCTTGGTTGACATTCTCGGCAGATAATTCGGTTTCGCTAACGTGCCTCGCCATTTCGCGAGTGGTGACGTTTTGTTCCTCCACGGCCGAAGCAATGGTCGACGCGACTAGGTTAACTTTTTCGACGACTTCGCTTATTTCGCGAATCGAAATCACGGCCTTTCCACTGGAGTTCTGAATCCCTTCGATTCTTCGGCGGATATCATCGGTTGCCGCACTGGTTTGTTTGGCCAGTTCCTTGACTTCGGTTGCAACCACAGCGAAACCTTTTCCGGCTTCACCTGCACGCGCGGCTTCGATCGTCGCGTTGAGTGCCAGCAGGTTGGTCTGTTCGGCAATGTCTTGAATCACTTGAATTACCTTGCCAATTTCTTCGGCGGCCGTGCCCAAGTCAGCGCTTTGTTCGTTGCTGATCGACGCCAGGTCAGACGCTTCTTTTGCCACTGATGCGCTTCGTTCGGCATTGTTGGCGATTTCCGAAATCGTCTGCGTCATCTGTTCAACGCTGGCGGAAACCGTTCGCATGCTGGCGGACATTTGTTGGGTATTGCTGCTCATTCCGCGAATATCGTTATTAAGTGTGTCAGCCGCGTTGGAAACGTGCCGCGACCGCTCTTTGGTACCGTTGACTCCGCCGAAGCCGGCCAGGATCGTGGTTGCTTCGCTGGTCATCATTTTGGACGACTGGGTTAGGATTTGAGCCGATTGCGAGATCTTGCCAATCGAGCTTCCCAGTTTTGTCATCGCTAGGTTGAGGGATCTAGCCATGTCTCCCAGTTCATCGGTACGATCTTCCGGCAATCGAACCGAAAGGTCGCCGTCGGCAATCGTGTGACATGCTTGCACTGCTTCGTTGATGGGTGTAACGATTTTTTGCGAAATCAGGAGTGCACCACCACAGATGATCAGACTGATCACGGTTACCGCGATCGCGCTGTAAACCAAAAACCATGAATTGGCGGCGTTGGCTGCGTCACGAAGTTCGCTTACCGCTTGTAACACCTGAGTCTTTGGCATTTCGGTGATGATGCCAAATGTCATTTCACCAAAGTTCAGCGTTCCGTACTTGGACATCACTTGGGTACCTAGATAATTTGTATCGTCGGACAAGAATCCGTTGCCGCCAGAAAGTGCCAGTTGGACTGCTTTTGTATCAATTTTTGCTTTCTCAGGATTCTTGAAGGCGTTACTTAACGAGCGATTCGCCGGATCAAGGAAGGAATCTGATCGCATGATTTTATCTGCACCCACCAAGTAAGATTCACCTGCTTCGCCCAGACCCACGCGGTCGGTCATGATTACGTTAATTTTTTCGACCGGAATCTGAATGATCGCGACGCCAATCAGTTTGCCATTTTTGTAGATTGGCGATCCGGTGAATGAAGTAGGCGCATCGTAGGAAGGCTGATAGGGTTCGAAGTCCACCAAGGCATATTCTTCGTCGGGAAGTGTCATTGCTTTGCGAAAAACAGCGGCGATGTTGGTTGATGCGAACGGACCCGTTGTTAACGAAGTGCCGTAATCTAATTCCTTGAAAACACTGTAAACGATACGGCCATTGATGTCACACAAGAAGATGTCATAGTACCCAAAACGGTTTAGGTAATCTCGAAAAGAAGGATGGTAGGTTTCGTGCGTTTGGTTGTACTTGCTTGAATTGGGTGAAGAATCATATTTATCTTTTTTGCCCAATGGGTTTGGGTTTGCCGCGATAAATTCGTACTGCATCAATTTTGTTGGCTTGTCCAGTTTGCTAACCATTTGGAGGGCGTTAACCGTGTGGCCGTCATTCAATGTCTTATAGTGTTCACCAAAGTGGTTTTGGTAATAGTTGAGCAACTGTTGGTCGATTACCGTCATTTGATCCGGCGTGACATTTTGAAGATAATCGCTCTTGGCAAAGCTATCGGTGTAGTCTAGGACCGCATCAATCGTCGCTTTGTTCTTGCTTAGCGCGACGGTCTGGTCGGCAATCGTTCTCACTAACGTTTTGACTTGTTCGGCTTTTGCATGCTGCACCGCCGAGAGATACTCTTCGGCATTCTTTACCAAATGTCTGGTGGCTAAGTCTTGTGAAGTTTCAGCGTTGCCACAAGCCAAATAGAAACTTAATCCTGTGGCCAATAGCAAGGGTGCGACACCACAAGCCAAGAACAATACCGTTAATTTTGCTTTTAGTTTCATGATCTAGGTCCTGGTGTGCGTCAGTACTGGTGAATTCGACGTTGAAATCGTTTGGAGGGAATGGAAAGTGCGGCGAAAAAATGAAGAATCTGGAGTGACGGATTTTGGAAATGTTTTCCATTGACGGTTTCGCTGAAACCGGGTCATTTTTTGTTATGAGAAAAATCTCGTTAAACCATGGTTGAATCAAGGACCTGTTCTAAATTTAGAACCAAGACTATTTCTTCTTTTAAGGGGTAGACTCCTCGGAAAAAACGCCCGTCAATCCCGTCAATGTTTGTGGGTGCAGGTTCTATTTTGGTGGGATCAAGGGTTAGGATGTCGGACACATGATCGACGCACAATCCGACATGTTCGCCGTGATACTGAACGATCAGGTTAAGTTGTGCATCGGGGTCTGATTTCGATGACAAACACAGAATTTGTCGTAAGTCTAAAAGCGTGACCACTTCTCCCCGCAGGTTGATCACACCTCGGACACATTGGGCTACGTGAGGGATGTGTGTCATGCCCATCGGTCGGCAAATTTCTTTGACCAGTGCGATGTCGATCCCCAGCAAGACATCGCCTATGTTAAACGAGGCTATTTGAATTTCGTTCACCGGATTTTCTTTCATGTTTTTGTCCGTTTCAAGGCAGCTCAAGAGTAAGCAGTGAAACATTACGAATCGTGTAAGTTTAGGGAATCAATGGATTATTCGCGTGGCACTGGTTGGTAAATAATTTTTCAGTTCAGAAGCGTGCAGTACAGAAACTTGCTTGGGTTATCTGCCGTTTGCGGAGTTTCCTGCCATGGTTCTTATCTTCGGATTGTCTACGATCGGCCTTTGTTTTTCGGCTTCAACTTCTGCATTCACTAGTCTGCATTCACTAGTCGGCATTGACCACGGGGCCAGCCGTCGGCCATTACTGGCTGCTTGTATGTGTTGACCTAGTTCTTGTGATACCTAGTTCTTGTGATACCGTGCTCTTGGGACTCCGCGTTGAATTTATGCAAGTCGATGAATCAGATCGGGGAGCAATTAGGCTTTCGCCAGTTGCCTAGATGCCTTTAGCAATTGGGTAATTGATCGGATCAAGTTTTCTTTATCCATTTTGACTTGATAGTCGTTGAAACCGACCGCTTTACCCCGCTGAATGTCGGACGGATCTGACAAAGATGTCAAAGCGATGATGGGTAGTTTGTTGAACTGACCGGATTGGCGAATCTTTGTGCACAATTCGAAACCATTCATCTTGGGCATCTCGATGTCGGACACGACCAAGTCAATTGTGCCATTTTCTTCCAGCAATCGTTGCCACCCTAATTCGCCATCTTCGGCTTCAACCATATTGAACCCCTCGCTGGTGATGAATTTTCTTAGCTGGCGACGGAAGAAAGACGAGTCCTCGACCAATAACAGTTTGAAACTCTGGGGGACCAGTTCGGATTCTTCGCGTCGTTCAATGAACCATTGTGGATGCGCCTTTTCTGCCAATTCAAACAGGTTCAAGTAGCGAGTGGTTCGATTTTCCAAGACAAAAGTTCCCATCACCCCCACGGCATCCGAGGCGACGGATTCGATTTTGCATTGGAGTTCGCGAATGTCCGATAGTTCCGGAGCGATCAAACCGATTTCAATTTTGTTTACTTCGAAAACAACAACATACATGTTGTCCGATTCTAGAGCCGGCTTGCAATTGAGTAAGCGATGCAGTGACAGCAGAGGCAAGCTGCTGTCACGATATCGCATCAACAGATCACCACCAATTTCGTCGATTTGGGACTGCGTGGTTCGTTCGATTCTGGTGATGACCGACATCGGAATCGCAAACTGTTCGGTTGGGTGGTTGGTAAACAACAGAGCGGTTTGAACTTCTTCTTTTTCGGCTGCCAATTGGTCGGCAGTGTCGTTGCGTCGCTTAACTTTCTCGGTGACCGAAGTCAGATTACTGTGCGCTGCAATTCCGGCAACGTCTAGAATCAACGCGATGTGTCCATCGCCCAAAATGGTGGCACCCGCTAGACTTTGTGATTCTCGTAGGTGAACGCCTAAGGGTTTGACAACGATTTCTTCTGATTCGTGGAGCGAATCGACGATCAAACCGTAGCGAAACTGTGTGGCTTCAACCACAACAATGTTGGTGGCTTTGGTGCGATTGCGTGACATGTCGATCGTTGGCGTTTGGCTTTCGATTCCGTCACGCTTCTCCAGTTGATCAGATTTCCCTTTTGGGACGACCGAGACAAGTTTAAGATCCAATGCATCCGACAACCGGATCAACGGTAGCAAGTTGCCTCGCAAGCGAAGCACCTGAGCGTTCTTAATGTGGCCAATCTTTTCTTTTAATTCCGCCGTGCGAACACGAACGAGTTCCACAATATTAGATTGCGGAATTGCGTAACGATCACCATTGGCTTGCACGATCAAAGACGGCACAATCGCCAGCGTCAACGGAAGTGTGACTCGGATGATCGTGCCGACGTTGACAGTGGAATCCACATCAACGGTTCCGCCCAGTTTTTCGATATTGGTTTTCACAACATCCATGCCGACACCCCGACCGCCAATATCGGTCAACTGTGCCGCAGTTGAAAAACCGGGGTGGAAGATCAAACGAACGGCGTCGCGATCGTTCATGCGTTGGAACTGATCTTTGCTGACGACGCCTTTTTCTAAAGCTTTTGCTTTGATAATCTGAGGATCAATACCGCCGCCGTCGTCTTCAATATCGATTCTGACTTTACCCGCTTGGTGATAGGCGCGAAGGCAAATCAGTCCCTTGGCGATTTTGCCTTTGCCAAGGCGCGTGTCCGGATGCTCAACGCCATGCTCAACGCCATGGTCGACGCTGTTTCGAACCAAGTGAGTAAGCGGGTCACCGATCATTTCGACGATCGTC
>JBDNHU010000109.1:0-6443 GCA_041688615.1 Mariniblastus sp.
AACGGGAACCCACTGCTTTACACGATCGAAAAATAGTTGGCAATGGCCAAGTCTAAATTTCGAGTCGTTAGTTCGGCTGGGATTCTGCGATAGGTCGAGTAGTTCTGAATTTGACTAATCAAGTCTCGTGCATGGCACATCCGGATCGGCCGTTTGTTCATTGTGTAAAAGTCCAACAAGTGCGAGAAAACCGCCGGGTCGGCTTCGATTCGGTTTGCCTTTAGGACGTCCGACCAGACAATTTCGAATTCTTCGGGTGTCGGATCGGCCACTTCGATCTTATAGGGAATCCGACGCAGAAACGCATCGTCCACCAAATCTCTGGGTTCCAAGTTGGTCGAGAAAATTACCAATTGGTCGAATGGGACGCAAATCTTTTTGCCAAATACGGTATTCAAGAAGTCGAAACGTTTTTCCAAAGGAACAATCCAACGATTCAACAATTCGTCAATTGCGCATTGTTGACGTCCAAAGTCGTCGATTACCAGAACGCCGCCATTGGCTTTCATTTGCAACGGGGCTTCGCTGGTTCCGGTGTTTGAGTTGGCGCTGATATCCAGGGACGACATTTTCAATTCGCCACCAACAATAATCGTAGGTCGCTTGATGCGAATCCAACGATGATCAATCTGCGAATGATCGATGTTCTCATCCGATTGAACTGGGGCAGTTTCGTGCTGCAATGGGTCATAGATTCGAATGACCTCATTGTCGACAAAGATTGCTCGAGGAATCCAAATCAGTTCACCAAAGGCAAGACTGATACGTTCGGCAACACTGGTCTTACCGTTACCTGCGGGTCCGAACAGGAAAAGACCTCGCCCTGAATTGACCGCGGGTCCCAATCGTTCCAACATAAAATCATTGACGTACAAATCTTTAAACGCAGCGGCCAAACGGACTGGATCCGGATGTGACTTCCGAATCGATTGAGCGTCCACTGAATGAATATAGTCTTTCAAACTAATGGGAGCGGATCCATAATACGAACATTGTTCGGCCAAACGTTTTGCTTTGTCCTGACCTCGTTCGGTCAAACGGCAGCAATAATCATTGGATAGATCAGCACTGGTGTATTCGATGTAGTGCATGTCCTTCAAGTTCTTCACCACGGTCTGTACGATATTGTATGCAAGGTTAATGTGCCTGGCACACTGGCGTATCGTGCCCTCGCCACGTCCGTGAAAGAATCGCAGAACCAGGGCTTCAAGCATGTAGCGACTAAGGCCGGTTCCTTCCAGGGTTTCCGGCATTTTCGGCAGGAAAGGCTGGGCCGCTACAGCTTCCGGTTGATGGCCGCCAGATGCCCCAGCCATCTGACTAATTTCCAACCACCCTGCGGGCATTTCAGTGATATTGTCGAAAGCATTTTTGCCTCCGGGCGCAGCATCTTCTGTCGTTGGATTGGCTCCGCTAAGCCGGGCAAACATTTGGTCAAGAATTTGATCGTTGCTTTGGGTATCATTAAAAGATGATACATCGTTAGAAATGTTCGACATTCGTAGTCAACCTTAGCGTGTCAGAAAATTCAGAGTGATTTTAGAAAGCTGGAAACCATAGCTTGCGACTAACCGTTTTTTTCACTGCAATGTTGCTAGAGATCTCTTTTTTTCCAGGGTCATTACCCGACTAATCAGAATTGCCTTCAATTTTGGACATTTTGTGTTTTACATTCGCGATGAATTTGCATCGAATACCCGCGTCTCTATCTAAACATTCCCAGCCCAATGGACTAACAAGATTTTGAATATCGCCTTAGAATCAGTAACCCACAAGGCAGAACAAGGCGGGAATTTAGGATGCATGATGGAAATTTCAGAACTACGTTCGCAGTATAGAATTCGACCCGGCGTTACCTATTTGAATCACGGATCCTTTGGTATTTCGCCTGACGCGGTAAAGTGGTCGCGGCAACGTTGGATCGAAGCCTTGGATCAAAACCCAATGGACTTCTATGTTCGGCAATTCGAAACGTTAATCGAAGGTGCGAAGTGTCGCTTGGCTGACTTTTTGGGCGCCGACCCAGCCAACTTGGTTTTTTCTGACAACGCGACGACAGCGATGAACATTGTGGCAACCCATTTCCCCTTGGCTGCGGGCGATGAGATCCTGATCAACAGTCATGAGTATGGTGCTGTCAAGAAAATTTGGCAGCGCCGTTGCCAATCCGTCGGTGCCCACGTTGTAGAAGCCGCGCTGGGCAATCAGTTCCAGAACGTCGATCAGATTATCGATCCGATTCTGAATCGAATCACTCCCAAGACCAAGTTAGTGATCCTTAGCCACATCACCAGTGCGACGGCGATTGTGTTTCCCATCGAACAACTAATCGCAAGAATCAAGAAGCTGGGTGTATCTGTTTGTATTGATGGGCCACATGCAATTGCGGCGCTACCCCTGGCCTTGGAAGAACTGGGTTGCGACTTTTATTGTGCCAGTTGCCATAAGTGGCTCGCTGGTCCTTTGGGCAGTGGGTTCGTATATGTAGCGCCCGCCAGTCAGCATTATATCCAGCCATTGATAGAAAGCTGGGGCCGATTGTTACCTAATTCCGCGGAAACTTGGGACCAGCGTTTTCTGTGGCAAGGAACCCGAGATGTCAGTCCCTATTTGGCTTTGCCGGCAGCGATCGACTTCCTGGAAGGAATTGGCTTGGACAAAGTGCGCGGTTATTGTTTAGATTTGACAAAAACCGTGCGTTCGACATTGACACAAATGTTTGGACAACCCTTGATGGTGCCTGATGAAGATATGTGGATGACCACGATGGCTCAAGTAACCTTGCCGCCGGGCGATTGGCAAAATCTTCAGGCAGCACTTTGGCAAAACTACCAGATTGAAGTTCCCATTATCCACTTCCAAGATCAATGGTACATTCGGGTCAGCAGCTATCTTTACAACAACGAAAACGACTTGGACTATTTGGTTTCTGCCTTAAGGACTTTGGTGGTATGACTGATTGTTTCTTGCGCTTGGACCTACCCAATAAGCTGCAATCGTTGTTGCTTGACGATAGTGAATTGCTTCCGCTTGTGATCCCCAAACCCAACCCGCAGAATCTTTCTTTGTTGGAAGCGGCAGACGTTGAACAAATGTTCCCGCAAGCCAAATCTAAGACGCAACGTCTGGCCGGGGCGGCGTGCCTTAGCGCTTTGTGGCTGCACAATGGTTACCTGAATCGGGCCCACGAAATCTGCCAAGATCTGAAGACCGTTGAGGGTTCCTATTGGCATGGGATCATGCATCGCATCGAAGGAGATTACTGGAACGCGAAATATTGGTTCAATCAAGTCGGCGTTCACCCAAGTCATCTTGAATTAGCGAACCAATTAAAGACCAACCACCAAGCCATTGACAGGGATCTTGAGCCCGACAGGGATCTAGAGCCGGACAGAGACCTGCAAAGACTGATCCAAGGCCCTCATTGGGATGCTGCCCTGTTTGTCGACGTGTGCCAACAGGCAAATGAACACCCGAACGACCCTAAACAAGTCTGCCAAAAAATTTCGACCATCGAATGGTGGACTTTGTTCCGATGGTGCTACAGCCAAACCCAAGCTTAAGCCTAAGTTGACAAGGTTGCGGCGATAAGGCTAAGCATAAACGTCTGGTAGCCCGCGTTGCAAAAATTGCCGGCGTATCGATGCCCAGTTGCCTTCGACACTCCAAACAAATGCTCGACTTTGTTTATCCGTTTTCGCAACTACCTTGAGCCTTGTGCCAATTGCCATCGGGTCGGACGCCTGGCAAGTCTTCCGCGTAAAGTTTGTTCAACGTTTCCAGCCACGCTTCAACGGTCTTCGCTTTCGCCATGGCGGATCGTACTTCTTGGGAGTTAGGGTGAAGCATACTAAACTTGATGCCAAATTTTCGCATAATGGGTCCGACTCGGTTGGGACCGTAAACTTCGGTTGCCAAATCAAAGTGGGCTCGAATCACGTCGCGTTGTTGATGCAGCGACGGTGGTAGTGGAAGCGGTCGTCCTGCAGCAAGGGCTCGTGCTTCGGAAAAAATCCAAGGATTGCCAATCGCTCCACGAGCAACCGTGACCCCGTCCACGCCAGTCTCCTTGATCATGTCCAAGCAATCTTGCGCAGTGAAAAGATCACCGCTGCCCAGAATAGTCTTGTCGCCAACGTGTTGTTTGACGTCTCGCAAAAATTCCCAGCGACTGGGACCTACATATTTTTGCACGACGGTTCTTCCGTGAACGGTGATGCCAGCAATGCCATAGTCAAAAGCGCCGTCCAGTATTTGAAAGAAGTGATCTCGGCTTTGCGTAGAATCATCCAATCCACGACGCATTTTAATGGTCACGGGAATTTCTGGCGGGACGATGTCTCGCGTTCGCCTGACAATGTCCAAAGCGACCTCGGGCTGACTCAGATGATAGCCACCTCGGCAACGGCCAAGCACCTTCTTCACTGGGCACCCAAAATTAATATCGATCACATCAAAACCCGCCTCCGACAAACGAAGCGCGCCGGCGGCAAACTGCTGAGGTTCAGCGCCCATCAATTGTCCGGCGACGGGATGATCTTCGTCACTTAAGTGCAAAAAGTGACTCGTTCGCTTACGGTCTTTCAACTCCACCAAAAATTTGTCCAACATCACTTCGCACAGCGTGTAACTGGCCCCCAGTCGCCTGGCGATCACTCGCATTGGCCAATCACTGTAGCCCGACAAGGCCGCCTGAACGACTGGAAAACCAACATCCACATTGCCGATCTTCAAGTGCGGTAGCGAACGGTTCCAATCTTGATTCCATTGCTTGGGCGGCCGAGGGTCCGCCGCACGGCTCGGCCCCAGCAAGGCAGCACCACCCAACGAGGCAGCATCACCCGCTTGGTGCCCCGCTTGTGCCGCAACCGTGTTGAGCGAATCCTGGATGTCTGGGTCGTTTGTGATTGAATTTGTCATAGCAATAAAATGCGGGCGAAGGAGAAAAAAATGTGCAAAGGGTTTAAAATTGAAAATTCAGTCAACTTCAGGTCCTTCAATCGGATTGACTGAGTTGCCTTATTGGACTGAATTATTCACGGCGGGTTTGCCCCGTGGTCATCCCGGCAGCGTAATCGGCTTACCCGCTGTTTGGACAACTAATGTTCAACAGTCCCGGTGCCCCGACCGCACCAGATGCCAGTCAGCCAGTCAGCCAGTCAGCCAGATGCCAGTCAGCCAGATGCCAGCCAACTATGTGCCAGAAACTATGTGCCAGAAACTTACCAGGGATGCTCCGGGCGTAATTTCAACAGTTGGATTCGGCAACCCGATTGATAAGCCGCGATTAACGGATTGCCGGACATTTGCTAGAATCTGCCAGTCATTCTAGTCGTTCAGACACGGATTCCCAAACGGTGCTTCATGGATATTTTGCAACAGTATTGGCCGATTTTGGTCGTTGGCTTGGTTGTGTTGGCCGTGTTGGCTTTGATTAACCAGCTAAAAGTTCAACCTCCAGCCCCCTATGAACGGCGAGGGCGATTGATCACCAAAGCCGAATTTCGATTTTTGCGAGCGTTGGAGATCGCGGTGCAGGATCAATGGCGAATCTTTGCGATGGTTCGAATTGCGGACCTTTTAAAAGTCTCCAGTCAAGTGAAAAGCCGTCAGTCTTGGCAAAACAAAATCAATTGCAAACACATCGATTTCGTACTTTGTGACTCGGAAAATTTGGAAGTGGTCGCGTGCATCGAATTGGATGATTCGTCGCACAATCGGCAGGACCGGATCGAACGAGACATTTTCGTAAACCAAGCGTTCGCGTCGGCCAACTTGCCGCTGTTGCGAATCCCATTGGAACAGACTTATGAAATCCAAGCGTTGCGTGAGAAAATTAAGCAAGCGACCGGAGGGTAGCCACTTTCATGCGCTGCGTGCTGGTATTTTTATAGTGGCCACTCGGCTTTTAAAGGGTCAACCTAGAGCCCAATGGAAGAAACATTGCCCCAATGACGGTGACTTGTTGGGGAATTGCCGTAAAACTAAACTGTGGGTGGTTGAGTTTTAAAGCAATCGCACTGAGTCCCGAACGGTTGCTGATGTCTTGGATGTAAACTCGAGTCACGACCTGGCTACAAAGTCCAGGACTGGGGCGAATACTGGGCTCTAATAGTCGCCAATAGAATTCATGAAGCGGACTGCGACTAAACGGGACAGGCAGTCCGACCTATGCGTTTTTCGAACTTAAAGATTCAACTTGAAACGGAAAGAACACCATGCAATACCCGCTAAGTATTCGATTTAAGATTTTTGCGTTGGCGCCGCAAGTTTCAGTCACCGATGGTGCGGGCAATTTGATGTGTTACGTTCAGCAGAAACTGTTTCGCTTCAAAGAGCAAGTGACGGTTTACCGAGACACTTCCAAGACCGCAATCTTCTGCGATATCAACGCCGACCGGATCATTGATTTTTCCGCTTTTTATCGATTTACAGATCCGTCG